>JAJLJK010000293.1:0-9397 GCA_033844885.1 Bacteroidota bacterium
CCGACTCTAGCTTGAAGCTGATCGACTGGTATATCTTCCGGAAGTTCATCGGGACATTCTTCTTTGTGCTGGCCCTGATCATGATGATCGCCATCGTGTTCGACATTTCGGAAAAGATCGAGGATTTCATCAGCAAGGGTGCCTCCATGGAGGAGATCATCTTTGATTACTATCTCAACTTTCTTGCCTTCTACGGCAATACCTTCTCTTCACTGATCGTCTTCATCTCCACTATTCTGTTTGCAAGTCGAATGACCGCTCGGACAGAGATCGTTGCCATCCTGACCTCTGGTGTCAGCTTTCGCCGGATGATGTGGCCCTTCTTTTTGGGAGCGGTGGTCATCTTTGGGCTCAATTACTATATGAGCCATTACGTGATCCCAAAGACCAATATATCCAGGATCACTTTCGAGAACACGTATATCAACAATCCATCGAACAGCCGATTCCAGAACATCTACCGACAGATCCGTCCAGGTGTGATCATCTATCTCGAGAACTTCAACGACGAGCGACAAAGTGGCTATCACTTTAGCATGGAAAAGTTCAACGAGGGAAAATTGTTCTATAAGCTCAAGGCGGATTTTCTCCGATACGACTCCGTGGCCAACAACTGGCGGTTGGATAATTGGGAGATCCGGAGGATCGCTGAGAACGGTGCGGAGGAATTTTCAAGGGGACGTCAATTCGATACCACCTTTTCCTTTCAACCCGACGAACTGGTTCCAAAACTTTACACAGTAGCCATGATGGAGACCCCGGTTCTGGAGGATTTCATCTCCGCAGAGCGGGTTCGAGGCTCATCGAATATCAATTTTTACCTGGTCGAGAAATTCAGACGCACTGCCTACCCCGCATCCACATTTATTCTCGTTCTGATCGCGGTTTCGTTGAGCACGAAAAAGACCCGAGGGGGCATGGGTCTGAACATTGCGGTGGGCTTTTTCCTTTGTCTGATCTACGTTTTCCTCATGCAGATCAGCACCACATTCTCCACTCACGCTGGCATCCCCCCCCTGTTGGCAGTATGGCTTCCGAATCTCATCTTTGCTGTGATTGGCCTCTACTTATACATCATCGCCCCAAAGTGACCAACTGAAGAGTCAACTTCGCCTCCATCTGATCGTTTTCATTTGGGGGTTCACTGCTATTCTAGGGGATCTCATCACCTTACAGGCCATTTCATTGGTATTCTATCGGATCGGGATCTCGCTCCTGGTGCTTTGGCCCTTTGTGTGGATCTTCCGCCGTGGGCACTCACCACCAGCGAAAAGCAGGATCCTTCTGATGTTGACGGGATTTCTGATCGCTTTGCACTGGGTGACCTTTTTCCATGCCATTAAGATCTCGAACATCAGTATCACTCTGGCCTGCTTAAGTTCAGGATCCCTTTTCGGCGCCCTTTTCGAGCCCATATTCTTTAAACGGAAACTTCGACTGTATGAGGTCGTTCTCGGGCTTGTGGTCATTGTGGGGATCAGTACCATTTTTGCGGTGGAGACCCAGTACGCATGGGGCATCGCAACCGCCCTGACCTCGGCATCGCTCTCCGCCCTTTTCAGTACCATCAATGGATTATGGGTTCGGAATCACAAACCGACTGTGATCAGCACATACGAGCTAACCGGAGGATTCCTGATGTTGACAGTTTGGCTTTTGATCCGCGGAGACCTTTCTGTGGGTCAGGCTATGAGTATCTCAAGTTCGGACTGGGGTTATCTATTTGTTCTGGGAACCATCTGTACGGCCTATCCATTTATTGAAGCCGTTCGGGTGATGAAACACCTGAATCCCTTCACTGTCCTTCTGACCATCAACCTCGAACCTGTTTATGGGATCGTTCTTGCCTATCTGATCTTTGGGGAAAAGGAACAGATGTCACCGGCCTTTTATTTCGGTACCTTATTGATCCTGTGCGCTGTAATGGCCAATGGCGTTATCGAAAGATATAGGCGCAGGGCCATATCCCGACGTAAGGCACAAGATTCAGCCACCTAAAGGGTGATCGCTCGGATAAAAGTTTCTTAATTTGCGCCCTTCAACCGAGATCGTATGGATTACCTCGATTTTGAACAACAGATCCAGGAGCTGGAAGAGCAACTGGAAAAAGCAAGATCCCTCGAGGCAGAGACGAATGTGGATATGGCGAAATCGATCAAGGAGATCGAGAAACGCCTGGAAAAGGCCAAGAAGGATACCTATAAGAACCTGACTGCCTGGCAAAGGGTTCAATTGTCCCGCCATCCTCAACGCCCGTATACACTTGCCTATATTGATGCCATGACCGGAGGAAACTTCCTCGAGCTGTTTGGCGATCGGCAGGTACGGGATGATAAGGCCATGGTCGGAGGATGGGGAATGATCGATGACCAGAGTTTTATGTTCATCGGACAGCAAAAAGGAGTGAATACCAAAATGCGTCAATACCGCAACTTTGGTATGGCCAATCCCGAGGGATATCGGAAAGCCTTACGGCTGATGAAGATGGCCGAGAAGTTCAACAAACCCATCGTGACCCTGATCGACACCCCCGGAGCTTTTCCGGGTCTTGAAGCTGAAGAACGTGGACAAGGCGAAGCCATTGCACGAAATCTTCTGGAAATGTCGGTCCTGAAGGTCCCGGTCATCTGTATCATCATTGGCGAGGGTGCCTCCGGTGGTGCATTGGGTATCGGCGTGGGAGACCGCGTTCTGATGCTCGAGAACACTTGGTACTCTGTGATATCTCCAGAAAGTTGTTCCTCGATCCTCTGGCGGTCATGGGATTTCAAGGAACAAGCAGCCGAAGCCCTGAAACTCACGGCCACAGACATGCTCAAGAATAAATTGATCGATGGCATCATCAAGGAACCTGTCGGTGGAGCTCATCGCGATCCGCAAGCCATGTTCGAAACGGTCAAAAAGGAGATCGTCAAACACTATGGCGAATTGAAGCAGATCCCGATCGATCAGTTGATCGACCAAAGGATAGAGAAGTTCAGCAATATGGGTGTGGTCAAAGAATGATCCCCACCTAAATGGATAGATATCAGCCACCTTCGGGTGGCTTTTTCATTTGTTGTAGAGCACTTGAAGGTCAGCGATCGAATCCTGCATAATGTATGAGGGTCCTGGCTGCATGGAGGGCCATTGATAGGTAAACAGAGTTGCCTTGTCGGCGGATAGGAGAACAGATCGTTCTTCATCAAAGGCTAGGATACCTCCGGCCTGGCCTGTCAAAGGGTAGCTATTCCCCGGATTGAATTGGAAAAAGTACAATCCGGCCGTTGTGCTGATCACAAATTGTTCTGAACCAACCGAAATAGCGGTCAGGATCTCCGGAAAAACCGGACTCGCAAGAGGCGTCGTTAACGCATCCCCAAGTTGGTAAAGGTGGACCTTTCCCGAGCCATTTTCATTCGTAAAGAGAAAGAAACGACCACTATTACCCGTGCAGATCGCCATGGGCTTTGAAAGGATCGGGGCCTCTGAAAAAACAAATCCATTGGTCCTCCGGATCCATTGGATCGAATACCGGATCGGATTTCGTTGGATCATCGCCATCAGGATGCCGTCCTCATGGACCTTCATCTCCATAGGTTCAAAACCAGGTTCCAACGGGAAGGTTGATGAATATCCCATTTCGTTGAACGTGAACATGCGTCCATCCGCGGAAGCGGCAAAAAGGACCTGATCATCCCCATCCGCACATCGGATCACAGGGTAATCTGCGGGGTGAAGAAACGTGTGGGAAGACAACATCGAATGGTCGGAAGTGGACCGAAAGAACAGATCGTCCAATCGGTAAGGACAGAGGATATATCGGCGCATATAGGACGAAGCGACCAATTTGCTGATGGGGCCTGGATATCCTGGCAAGGCCTGAAGATTCCCAACCGAATCCACCAATCCAATGGAGGCCGGTGACAATCCAGAGTTGGAGGCGACCAACCAACCTCTGGACCTTCTCGGCAATCCCGTTATCCGAATATCGTGATAGGTTCGGGTCGTATTTTCGTTGTTGGAGGCGATGATCCGGATGAAGTACTGACCCGTGTTGATCCTTGGATCCAGGATCGGATAGTTCAGATCAAACGTGAAATCATTGTTTTTCACCGATACCGAGGCGGTCTCGCCAATGGGCCGATAATCCTCATCGACGAGGGTCACCGTGACCGACCGAAGATCTTTATCCGCAACCCGCGCCCTTACTGGGATCGTATCAGGAACCGAAAAAAAACTCCCCGATGCGGGGGTGAAGATCTCCACGATTGGGTAACTTGCTTCTTCCTTTTTACAACCACCCAACGAGGATAGGAAAAGGGCTGAAAGCAAGAGCAGCAGCGGGATGTGAGGTTTTTTTCGCATTGCCGTTTGGACTCGTTGTCACTGTAATTAACGGAAAAAAACTGCAATAGGATCAATGGAGGCACCACAAGGATCGTCAAACCCCAGGAAGAGAACAAAGACCAATGTTGTCAATCTGGATCAGGGACGTATCCCTCCTCAGGCCGTCGACCTCGAAGAGGCGGTTTTGGGAGCCTTACTGATCGATAATTCTGCCCTCAACGATGTCATTGACATCATCAACGAGGACAGTTTTTACAAGGATGCCCACCGGCATATTTTCTCGAGTATCAAAGACCTATTCGGACGATCTCTACCCATCGATATTCTGACGGTTTCCGATGATCTTCGCCGAAATGGAAAATTGGACCAGATCGGGGGCGAGTATTTCCTGGTCCAGTTGAGTCAAAGGGTTTCCAGTTCAGCACATATCGAGTATCACGCAAGGATCATCGTTCAAAAACACATTCAGCGCGAGCTGATCCGTATCTCCAGTGAGATCATCAATGATGCCTTTGATGAAGGTACCGATGTTCTGGAATTACTTGACGATGCCGAGCAGAAGCTCTTCGATGTGGCCAATGGGAACATCAAAAGGAATTATGAGACCTCACAATCTCTGATCCAACAAGCGATCGAACGAATTGAGGAGATCTCCAATAAGGAAGGCCTTTCTGGGATTCCTTCCGGTTTCACTGAAGTGGATCGCGTCACCTCCGGATGGCAGCCCACTGACCTGGTGATCATTGCGGCGCGTCCCGGTATGGGTAAAACGGCATTTGTCCTATCGATGGCCAGAAATATGGCGGTCATGCACAAGGCGCCGGTTGCGGTCTTCTCTTTGGAGATGTCCGCTGTACAGCTCATTACCCGTCTCATTTCGAGTGAGACAGAACTGGACTCTGAAAAACTCCGCAAAGGAAAACTCGAGGATCACGAGTGGGAACGTCTTCTCAGCAAGGTGAAGAACCTTGAGAATGCGCCCCTTTTCATCGATGATACCCCGGCCCTTTCCATCTTCGACCTTCGTGCAAAGTGCCGGCGCTTGGTCGCACAGCACGGTGTAAAGGTGATCGTGATCGACTACCTGCAGCTGATGACCGTCGGGGGTCAAGGAAAATCTTCCGGTAACCGGGAACAAGAGATCTCTACCATTTCGCGTTCATTAAAGAGTATCGCCAAGGAACTCAATGTTCCTGTCATTGCCCTGAGTCAGTTGAGCCGAGCGGTTGAGACACGTGGGGGATCCAAACGACCCCTTCTTTCTGACCTTCGTGAATCCGGGGCGATCGAACAGGACGCGGATATCGTATCCTTCATCTACCGACCTGAGTACTATGGAATGGAGGAATGGGATGATGATGGAACGCCTTGTACCAATCAGGGGGAATTCATCATCGCCAAACACCGTAATGGTAGCCTTGAGAATATCCGGCTTCGTTTTGAGGGTCGCCTTGCCCGATTCTCGGATCTTGAAGTATCTCCTGAGAACTCGGTGATGGAAACGGTCTATGAATCGAAGATGAATCGTGGTAACTTTGGGGGAGATGATGACAATTTCCGATCTATTTCAGGACCTATTGACCCGGATGAGGAAATGCCCTTCTAGGATTTCCCTGGTCCTATTCCTGCTATTCTTTGCACAATCTGCGAAAAGCTCCTTACTCATTCCGATGGATGAGGAAGGGCAAAAGAATCATCTCAAGGCCTATGGCGTGGCATACTTTGCCCTCGAGAAAGGACATGAGATCTACTGGTTATTGAATTATCGCGGCGGCGCTTTCCTGCTGCCTGAGACCGACGGGCTTGCTAATGAATGTGTGATCCGAGGGGTCTCCTTTGAGCGGATTAGTGAGGGAAAGGTGGAAGAGATCTTTACCTACATAAGCAGTCCCTCTGTCAATATGGAAAAGGTGAAGTTGGAAAAAGCTCCAAGAATCGCAGTGTACAGTCCAAAAGGAAATCAACCCTGGGACGATGCGGTCACCCTTGTCCTTTCGTTTGCAGAGATCCCTTATGATGTCATCTATGATGAGGAGGTCCTGAATGATAAGCTCATCGAATACGATTGGTTACATCTCCATCATGAGGATTTCACAGGACAATATGGCAAGTTCTATGCTGCCTATAGAAATGCCCCCTGGTATATTCAACAGAAACAGGATGCTGAGGCCGATGCTGCACGGTTGGGTTTCGACAAGGTCTCTGAACTGAAGTTGGCCGTCGCCAAAAAGATCAAGGCCTATTTGGCTGGTGGAGGATTTCTTTTTGCGATGTGCTCAGCGACCGATAGTTATGATATTGCACTTTCGGCCGAAGGAGTGGATATCTGTGAACCGATGTTCGACGGAGATCCTTCAGATCCCAATTATCCGACTCGTATCGATTACAGTAAAACCCTTGCCTTTCGGGATTACCAACTCAGCACGAGTCCATTCGAATACGAGTTCTCCAATATTGATGTCACCAATTACCGCAAGGTGAAGGAGGAGGATGATTACTTTCTGCTCTTTGAATTTTCTGCCAAATGGGATGTGATCCCCTCGATGTTATGTCAGAATCACCAGCAGGTAGTGAAGGGATTCATGGGGCAGACCACTGCATTCAACAAGACTCTGGTCAAGCCGGATGTATTGATCATGGGCGAAAGTACCTTTGGAGGAGAAGCGCGATATATTCATGGAACCCTTGGCCAGGGAACCTGGACCTTTTACGGTGGACATGACCCAGAGGATTATCAACATCGGGTCGGTGATCCCAAGACCGATCTGGACCTACATCCCAATAGCCCTGGGTATCGCTTGATCCTGAACAATATTCTGTTCCCTGCCGCCCATAAAAAACCCAGAAAGACCTAGTTCAGGAACCTCCATTTCACACCAACCCTCAATACCCGGTCTGGAAGTGGATATCCCGGTGCACCGAAATAATCATAGGGAATCAATCCCATGAGGATATTCTCCATTCTCAGAAAGACTTTCGCATCTCCGATCTGAACCCCTCCGAACAGGGTGAGGTAATGATATCCTCCGATCACCTGATTCTCGTTATTGGCCAGGTAGAAATTGGCCGTGGTGGGATCGAACGAATAGGATCTGAACTCGGGAAAGAATTTATACTCCAATCCAAGCTGAGCTTGCAGGTTCCCTCTGAAGAGGTCCCAATCCGTATACAACCAAGTTTCGTAGACCCAATCCGGCATCCGATAAAGTGTATCCTTTTTGGTAGACGCTTGAATCGTCAATTGATTCCTCCATTTCAGATGCGGAAGGACCTCCCAATGATACGATCCCCAAAACTTGGAATAATCGACCGTTTCTCCAACTTGAAAAGGCCTCGCCTCCTGATCATAGAAGACCAGGTCACTGATGGCTGAGATCTCGGCACCAGCTCTGAATCCACGGAAAAACAAATCTGCATGGATGATATTGCCCACCGAAGGATTGAAGTCGGTGTTAAGCCATATCCTTGAGTTGCTCAGATACAGGATATCGAACAGATCCTGCTCGCGTTGGAAGATGTCATATCTGAGGTTCACCTGAATCTCCTTGCCCGTGAACCGCCCTCCAAAGGAATATTTCAGTGAACGATCGAAGGTACCAAAGAGGGCCTGCTGAAGACTCCCGAAAAGCTCCCATCTGGATAGAGATACTGATGCCTCCCCTAACAGGTAGGTCGTATTATCGGCAGAGTACCAATAGGGGCCTTCATAGGTCCCGACCCGGTTCCCTATACCCGCTGAAATATCAAATCGGAGTTTCTTTCCCACTGCAAAATCCAACCACGCCTCATTGTTCAAATAGGATCGGAAAAGCGAGTCCTGAGTAGTTGAGCTGTAATTGGGAATGTCATAAAGGATCTCGTCGGTCGAACGCAAAGTTTGGATGATCCGATTGTAGCTTGCCTTATGGCGGATGAAGATCCCTTCCTCTCCAAGTGAATCCCCAAGGATCCTGAATCGATGAAGAAGGTTGGCTTGAACCCTGGATCGCCGGTAGATGGTCTGGTTCAATTTCATTTCTACCAGCCGGCGATTGCTTTCTGTATTGTCGGTAAAGACCGAGTCGTAGAGAAGTCCTCCATTGTGTTCGGGGAAAACCTTGGTCCAATCGAATGAGAACCAAAGGTTATATCGCGAAGAAGGATCGGTATAAGAAGTTGAGAATCGCAGGTTATCAGACTGGACTTTCTGCCTAAAATATTTCCCCTCGCTATTGATCCGTTTGTATTGAAAGAAGCCGTTCCAATAGGGAGTGATGTTCTGGGTGAAATACGCGTGAAATAGCTGTCCTCTTCCATAGGCCGAATGGTAACGCATCTCTGAGACCGGGGCAGACACATTGAAGAACCGAATATCCTCGCGATCCGGAAAGTACAATGCATACCCCTGTCCTGATCCCGTTGCTGGAAGGAAGCTTCTCAAAGGATTGAATGAAAGGGGCATCACTGCCAGGCCGATGTTTCCTAGAGATGAAATCGGTTGGGTTCCGGGATCCCTCCAATAAAGCGATCGCATGTCATTTACCGTCAGGATGGAGTCTGCCAGCGGAATGGTATCCCCAGTTTCGGTAAAAGACACAAAGGTCTGGCCATGGATTTCAAGACAGGCCAGCCAAACAAAAAGGATCAGAGAGATCTTCTTCACGACCGCGAAGATAATGTAATATGGGTTGTGGGTTGAAGGTTGCTGGGTGAAGTATGAGGAGTGATCAATGATGATTGAGAATTGAGAATTGCGAATTCAGTATTCAGTATTCAGAATTCAGAATTTTTCACTCCTCACTAATCATTTCTCATTCTTTACTCTTTACTCTTAACTCCTCATTCCTCACTAATCATTTCTCATTCTCATTTGCCAATTGCCAACTGTCAATTCCCAATTGTCAATAGTCAAAAAAAAAAGCCCCGACCCAAAAGGGACGAGGCTTTCAAAAAGAATGGCGACGACCTACTCTCCCAGGTGTTACCCTAGTACCATCGGCGCAGTTGGGCTTAACTACTCTGTTCGGAATGGGAAGAGGTGATCCCCAACGCTTTAATCACCATAAATCGTCAATATTTTAACATATCG
>JAJLJK010000294.1:0-6042 GCA_033844885.1 Bacteroidota bacterium
GGATCCTGCATATGCGAAATTGACCGCGAGGTTTGTTCCGTATTTTCCTCCCAGAATGGATCCACGAGGAAACAGGTAGGTCATTTCCGTCTGAAATCCTTGCTCTCCGTTGAGAACCGTCTGGTAAGGGTACAGAGCGGGTAGTGCATATGTATGGAACTTCGTAGTAGGAGGGAGGAAGTTGATCAGAACGTCATTCTGCTGAGCTCCTCGCTCGCTTCGGAAGGACATGTTGTCAATCCGCTTGGCGCTGAAAATCAGTCCAAATCCCCTTGTAGCATAGGTGAAGTTGATCAAAAGACCCTGGCCGGGACGGAAAATATATCCATTATCCTCACTGGGGTCATTGGCTTTGAATACATACTCAGCATCCAGGCTGACCTTTCCTCGGCTCAAACTGATACGGCCACCACCGGCACCTACGTTTTCGGGAAGATTCAGGAAGGGGTCATTGGCTGGTTGATATTTGCTGACAAAGCTTCCCCCAATGGTGATATGAGTGGCCATTTCACTCATCCCCGTAAAGAGGTCATTCAAACGAAATTCACCATCGATACCACGTACGATCCCTTCACTCTTTTCGAAGTACTTCCGCTGTTTTCCGAGCACTCCTTTAAAGGTCATTCCGTTGATGGGAGAATACTTCAATCGAACCCCATCCATGACATTGTCATATCCCAGGTTCCGTTCCTCATAAGCCCGGAAGAGCATTCCGCTGCCGAATTGCTCGTAGAAGTTTCCCACTGTGACATCCAAACCATCCTTGACGAACTGAACGTACCGGTAGGTGATCCCTTCCCCGCGATAGCCGGGGGGGAAACCCAGCAGGGGATTCTGGTAGTTCTCGTAGCGGATCCCGGCTCTGAAGTTTCCACGGATGTAGTTGAAATTGGCAAAACCCTGACCAAGGAACTGTTCCTCCGGGTAGAATTCGCCACTTGGATCCAGGCGGGTGTCCCTGACATAATATTGCCCGTCAAACTGGAAGTTACCGGAGAGGGTACCCCAATCTCGGGTTTCCGGGTCTTCTTGTGCAAAAAGAAAAACTGGCCCGAAGGCCAGAGAAAACAGCAATGACTTTCGCATCTGTCTCTTTTAAAGGGTCAGTGTGATTCGATCTTTTCTCCTCGGGCCAACTTCTGGATCAAGGAATAAAGTACCTCCTCGTCTCCTTGTTGATAGCCTGCATGTTGCCATACCACTTTGCCATCCTTATCGATCAGGAAAGTATGTGGAATGTTATTGACTCCCATCGAACGACGAAGATCGCTATTCTCGTCGATATAGATCTCGTACTCCCATCCTTGACCGTAGATAAAGGGAGCCACTTTCTTGGCGTTCCTGGCATCATCAATGCTGATCGCCACCAATTTCACTCCAGTTTCATCCTGCCAGTCAGGGTAGAGATCATGGATGGTGGATAGCTCACGGATACAAGGTTTGCACCAGGTTGCCCAAAAGCTGATGACCATCGGTTTACCTTCTGGTTTGATCGATGATGTACTGACGATGTTTCCTTCGATATCCTTGATCTTGACCTCAGGGATCTCTTTCACTTGAGCCAGAAGGCCCATGGATCCGAATAACATCAAAAAGGCGAAAATGGAATTTTTCATGAACAGGTCTTTGAATTGGACGTTATCTTTGGTTGATGTTTTTGCAAAGAGCGGGCCAATCTACTCACATTTGATGAGTTGATGGGTCACTTTTGTTCACTTTGTGAAACAATGGGTAAATAAAAACCATTCATTCTCAGGGGATTTCCGCCTTTTGCAGTTCATTAACAAATATCAAAAGAAGGATTTGTATTTTTGTGAATTGAAAATCACTAATCGCATGAAAAAACTATTACTCGCCATTCTGGTCTCCATGGGTTTTGGATTGATCGCTCAACCGACCATCCAACTGACCAGTGCGGACGATACTGTATATCTTCCCGCTTATAGCTCCCATGAGAAGAAAGGGTATATCATTGTCGAGAACCCAACCGGTACACCTTTGGATATCTGGTGCCGTCGAGTGGTGGAGACCAACAACCAGATCGTGGATTACAACTATTTCTGTTGGGAGCAGTGCTACCTACCATCCACTGATACCAGTGCCGCTTTTTTGACCCTTGGCGCACTAAAGGATACCAATGCTTTTACAGCATATGTCACATCGGATGGTGATGGTTACATCGGTTGTGGAAAGATCCGATACACCTTCTGGCTGGATGGAAACCCTTCAGACTCTGTGGGTCATACCATGTACTTCTGTACAGCAGCTACGGTCGGTCTCGATGAGCAATCTGTTGAGGTCAAGAAGATCTATCCGAATCCGGTGCGCGATATCCTCTACATTGAGATGGGAGGCAATTACTCCTTTGACAATGCCCGTGTGAACGTCGTCAATATGTTGGGTTCTACTGTAGGCAAGTATCTCTTGCGTGGTGGAAGTGAAAAGATGAGTATTGATGTTTCGGACTACAAACCGGGTGTCTACTTCCTGACCTTAACCGTGGACGGGAAGACCATCCAATCTCAGCGATTCGTGGTCAGCAAGTAAAACACACGAAATAAAGAAATGAAGAACCCCTGCCATCGGGCAGGGGTTTTTTGTTTTCAGAAATGGAAATTGGTGGCACCTAGGACGATCAGTGCCATCAGGATCATTAGGGCGTACAGGATTCTTCGATTCATGGACTCTTGGGTGATTTGGTTTCAGGCTCCAGAACATTCCCTCTCTTTCGCTCTGTCAATGCCTTGTTGATGATCCACTCGATCTGACCATTGGTACTCCTGAATTCCTTCCGAGCCCAACTCTCTACCTCCTCCAGCATCTTCTCATCGATCCGCAACGCAAACGCCTTCTTCTTCATCTATTAACCCCTAAGAGAGAATGATTTCTTCGACAATGATATTAAAAAGTATATAAAAAATATTAAAATGATATCATAAATTTTTTATTCAATGTTATAACATCAAAATGAAATGAACTTTTATATTTGCAATGATGTTTAAACACTAAATAATTCGAGAATACCCATGAAGACACAGTCCCTTTTTGCCATTCTAGCGCTTAGCGCAACCATCGTTGCTTGTGGCAATGGTGCTCCTGAGGAGACCGTTGAGACCAATGAGGCCCAAGAGGTCAGTCAGAAGGCAGAGACCTCAGTTGATTATGCTCTTGCTAGTGATGCCAACACGATCCGTTGGGTTGGTTTTAAAACCTTTACAGATTCACGCCACACGGGAACCATTCAAGTTAAGGAAGGAAATTTCCACGTTGAGAACGGTGAATTGGTAGGTGGTACTTTTGTCATTGACATGAATTCCATTGCCAATGAGGATGTTCCAGTTGAGGGAGAATACAACCGCGCTCGTTTGGAAGGACACCTCAAATCAGAGGATTTCTTCCACGTGGAAGCTCATCCTACAGCAACCTTCGAGATCACAAATGTTGAGGTGGCTCCTAACGAGGAAAAAGGTACCACACATGCGATCAGTGGGAACTTGACCCTTCGTGGAGAGACCAAGAATATCACTTTTCCCGCTTCTGTGAATTTGGAAGGAGATCAGTTGGTATTGAACGCTCCTGAATTTGCCATTGACCGCACGAATTGGAAGGTTCAGGCTCTTTCAACCTCTATCGAGGGTCTGGCCAAAGAAAACCTTGTAGATAACAACATTCTTTTACACATGGAACTTCGCGGTTCCAAGCAGTAATGGGTTTAGCTTGAATGTTGTTCAACCCCGCATTTGCGGGGTTTTTTTATTGATACAGATCCTTGAGGGCTTCTTCGAGGGTAGAAAATTGATAGGAAAAACCAGAACCGGCAATTTTCTCATTGCTGACCCTTGTGCTCATCAAAGCCAATGTGGCCATCTGTCCCATAACCAACTTTAGGAGGAAACCTGGAACAGGTGGAAGGAACATTGGCCGGTGCAATACCTTAGCGATCGATTTCATCAGATCGCGATTCTTTACACTTTCAGGTCCTACTCCATTGAAGGGCCCTGTAAGTTCTGGATGCGTGAGAAGATGAATGAACATATTGGCAACATCTTCCAAATGGATCCAGGGAATATATTGTTGACCTGACCCTATTGGAGCGCCCAATCCAAATTTTACAGGAAGAGCCATCTTTTGAAGTGCGCCACTGTCTTTGTCCAAGACAAATCCGACTCTCAGTCGGGCTTCTCGAATTCCAAGGTCACCAATGAGTCTGGCATGCTCTTCCCAATGATGACAAACCGCTGAAAGAAAGTCGGTACCCGGCGAATCGTCCTCGTGATAGATCTTGGTGGGATGGGAAGGGTAGTACCCAACGGCACTGGTAGAAATGAAGTGTTTCACTCCCGGGTTGCCCTCCTTTAGGGCCCGGTAAAGTGTATCTGTGCTTTGAATCCTACTATTGTAGATCTCCTCTTTGTAGTTTTGGGTCCAACGTTTGGAAATACTGGCACCAGCGAGGTGGATGATCGCATCAGTACCTTCCAGTGATCGTCGATCCATCGAATATTTGGATGGATCCCAATGAAAGGTTTCAACGCCTTCTTTACGATAGTTCCTTCGCGTCGAAAGGAATCGGACCTGGAAGCCAAAAGAAAGCAGTTTGGCGGTTATGTGTTGACCGATTGTTCCTGTCCCTCCTGAAATGAGTATGGTCTTCATGAAAAATTTCCCTTTTGGGTATAACCCTGATTCGAAAATAGAGTTTAACCTTTATGCATGATATAGAACCCCATTATAATTGGCGTCACTTATATGTAGCCTCGGAGGATGAGCGATCTCCTTTTCATGGATATTTTAACAGCGAGGTTTACTTTACAGATGTTCTGTATGATCATCTGATCCATCCGCAATGGGACAATATCGGTAGTCCTACCTTGTTTCTCAAGATCCTTTATGTCAATTACTCCAGAGGATTTTCCATCATTGAACTCTTTGGAGAGTGGAATGATCTGTTGTCCAATGATATTATGATCCTTAAACGAGATATCATAGAACCCATGATCGCCGAAGGCATTGATAAATTCATCTTGATCGGTGAGAATATCCTCAATATGCATGCAGATGGGACCGATTATTACGAGGAGTGGTTCGAGGAGGTCGAGGACGGATGGATCGCTCTTTTGAATTTTCGAGAGCACGTGATCGATGAGATGACCCGATATGGTCTGGATCACTTTCTGGTCGCTGGGGGAAGGTTAAATGAATTGAGCTGGCGAAGTTTGGGACCCGAAGCGCTTTTCAAAAAGGTCGAGACCTTGGTGACGAAGAGATTGGGTTGATCAAAGGGTTTGTTTCAGGAGATCAACAATATGTTGGTCCACAGGAAAAGTGAAATGGTCCTTGCGAAGGTCTTTCAGTGGCACCCAATCCAGAGAAAGAACGTTTTCCTCTTGACTTTGCGAAGGGATGGTTCCGAAATATTCGAAAATTCGATAGTAAATACTCAGCAACTGTTGATTTTGGTCGAATGCGGAGATCACAGGGAAGTCAAGTGTAAAGAAATGTTGAGCTCGGGTGACCTTGATATTCAACTCCTCATGTAGCTCTCTTTTCAAAGTCTCCATGGGCCCTTCACCCCATTCGAGTCCACCCCCTGGGAATTTGGTGAATGTCCTTCCCCTGAAAGTCTCGGTCGTTGTAAGTACGCGGTGGTCTGGATCGATGATGATCCCATAGACCCTTATGGTGAATCCTCTTATTTCGGACCTTTCCATGCTCGGAGCATTTCTCGTTTTCCAGGTGGACCAGGGACTTTTTCAACCCTGAATCCGGCTTCGATCATATTTCTTCGGACCTGCCCTTTGGCGCTGTAAGTGACCAGGAGTCCCCCTTCCCGAAGACCTTTGTACAGTCCTTGAAAGATCGCGGTCGTCCACAATTCAGGTTGGGCATCAGGGGCAAACGCATCGAAAAAAATAAGATCCAAGCTGTTTCCTTCGGGCGAAAATTCTCTGAAATCTGATCGGATCTTGGTTAATTGAAATCCAGGTAGGATCTCATTGGCTGTTTCCCAATCGCTTACATGGATCTTTTCAAAGAGGGAAG
>JAJLJK010000295.1:0-2392 GCA_033844885.1 Bacteroidota bacterium
CTATCGCGACAATAGCTTCCAGTGGCAGCAGAACCTGCTCGACCAACAGACCTACCTCTATCAGGTACAGGTCATCGTCGACAATCAGCCTTTCGGGCCCTCCCGAGATGTGACCACCATCCTTTTGGAAGGTAGCTGGAATGTCCAAAGACCCGAGATCGATACCATCTCCCTCTCATGGAACATGTACAACGGTTGGGGACAGCCCCAGTATACCGTCATGCTCGGTAAAGAAGAAGCAGGTACCTGGAACTGGAGTCAGGCTTCCAGCACCATGAGCTCCAACCCGACCAATGCCCAGAGCTATATCTTCCTCACCGAAGGACTCGCCTCCGGTAACTACGCTCTGCGCGTGGATGCCAAGGATCCCGTCGGGGGTGGAACCTATGTCTCTGAGTCCAACTGGGTACGCTTTGAGATCCCCGTGGATCCGATCATCCCTCCCAAACCTGTGATCGTTCCAAACGTGCTTACTCCCAACGGGGACATGGTCAATGATGTGTTGATCATCCAGAATATCGGAACCTTCTCCACCAGCCGGAGAATGATCATCTGGGATCGTTGGGGAAATACCGTCTTCGAGACCGACATGTATGACAACATGCGCCCATTCACGGGGGAAACCCCTTCCGGTGGAAAGCTCGCAGATGGCGTGTATTTCTACATCCTCAATCTGGAGGACGCTCCCTCCAATACCAAACAGAATTTCGAGGGTACCATCACCATCCTGGGCAACGCCACAGGACAGTGATCCAAAATGAAAATATGAGATTGAGTGAACGCCTCCTCCGGGAGGCGTTTCTTTTGCTTATTCATTCAGGCACATCACTAAAGCAACATCGTTAGGAAGGGTCATTGGACTACTTTAGTACTCTTAAGACTTCCGACTATGAAAAAGATCATCCTCACCCTCTTTGCTTTCTTTGCATTGTTCTTCCAGGCTCAAGCCTCCCACCTGGCAGGTGGAGACATACAATACCGTTATATCGGCGATAGCACAGGCATTAGTCATCATTATGAGATTCTCCTGCGACTTTACCGAGATGTAACTAATCCCTGGTCAGCTGGATTGGGAAATACTACAATTGTATATGGAGCCTCTAGTTGTTTTAGCACCCAAAACATTCCAATGACCCTGACCGGAGGTGGAGTTGGGAACGTTTCTCCCACCCTTTTCGATTGTGTAGACCCAGGTGGGAACCTCAAGGTTCTGGAGATATATATTTATAAGGGATATGTTGTCCTTCCTGGAAAATGTGCAGACTTCCGGTTCTATTGGACGAGTTGTTGTCGTCCGGGGGGATACACCAATGCGACCGCTACCGGTAACTTTTACTTCGAGGCGACCCTTAACAATTTCCTTGGGAATAACTCCTCGCCCATATTTGTATCTGAGCCTGTTCGTTCATTCTGTGTGGGGAAAAAATTCAATTGGAAACAATCTAATATTGAATTGGATGGAGATTCGATCTGGTATGAATGGATCCATCCAAGAGAATCAGCTACCATGAATGTCAATTTCAATGGCGGATGGTCCTATCAACAACCCATAACCTCCAACCCTCCCATTTCAATGAATCCAGTCACCGGGTTGATCACTTTCACCCCGACCCAGCAAGAGGTAGATGCAGCCGCGATCATTATCAACGAATATCGATTTGACACACTATACAACCAGTGGGTGCATATTGGATCCTCTAACCGGGATATGACCGTCAATATCGGAGGTGCCTGCAAGGCTTCTGTACAGGATGGCGTGGTCATGGACTACAACCAGCCCGGAACCTATGTCGATCCTACCACCGGTCTGCCCACCCGTGATTATGACTGTAACTCCACCACCGTCACCCTGACCTTCAAGACCCCTCTTGATTGTTCCTCCGTTGACCGAAGTGACTTCCGTCTGACCAGCCCCATTGGTCAGCCTATACCCGTTCTCGATCTGGTTCCCAACTGTGACCCTAACGGGGATGCACTTACCATGGATGTCCTACTCTACAAACCTCTGTTCATCAATGGAGATTACTTCCTTTATTCTAAAAAAGGGAATGACGGGAATACCCTGGTCAACAAGTGTGGATTCCCTATGGATGAGTTCGATACCATCGTTCTGCGCGTGAGCAACTGCCCTGTCTTGAACTGGGATCTCGAGAACGTCACCATCGAAGAGGACAAGACCCCCATAGTCGAGTGGACCTGGGACAACTCCAAGATCCCAGCAGGACTCTTCAACGAGTTCCAGATCTTCCGTTCTGATGACAACGGGGCCACCTTTAACCTGATCGGCACCGAGACCGACTCCACACGAAAGTTCTATCGCGACAATAGTTTCCAGTGGCAGCAGAATCTGCTTGACCAACAGACCTACCTCTATCAGGTACAGGTCATCGTC
>JAJLJK010000296.1:0-4153 GCA_033844885.1 Bacteroidota bacterium
ATCCCATCCACGATATCATCCACGTATGTGAAATCCCGTTTCATCTCCCCGTGGTTGAATACCTGAATGGATTCATCAGCCAACATGGCTCGGGTAAAGAGAAACAAGGCCATATCCGGTCGTCCCCATGGGCCATAGACCGTAAAGAATCGAAGTCCTGTGGTAGGGATCCCAAAGAGATGACTGTAGGTATGAGCCATCAATTCATTGCTCTTCTTGGTGGCAGCATAAAGGCTGATGGGATGATCCACGTTGTCATGAGTGCTGAAGGGCATGTTTTCGTTCAACCCATACACTGATGAACTGGAAGCGTAGAGCAAATGCTTGACCGGAAATTTTCGGCAGGCCTCAAGAATACTAAGGAAGCCATCGATATTGCTTTTGAGGTAGACCTCGGGATGGGTCAGTGAATAGCGTACCCCTGCCTGAGCTGCAAGGTTCACAACGGCATCCGGTCGTTCGTTCTCAAATACCTGCATCACTCCCTCTGAATTCTCCAGGTTCATTCGATAGAACCGGTAGGGCATGGTAGCCGAAGTGACTGGCTGATCCCATTGGATGGCTTCCACCGGAATACCGGCATAGGAAAGTCGGTCCAATTTCAATTGTGGATCGTAGTAATCATTGATATTATCCAGACCGATGACCTCATGGCCTTCACGCATCAGCCGATTGGCTAGATGAAAACCAATGAAACCCGCGGTACCTGTGATCAGAATCTTCATGAGGTTGAATTCATTCTATAGTCGGGCATCCACCACCTGTCTGGGCAGGATCCCTTTGACATCATAAATAATGGCTGCATTTCGGTCAATTCGATCGAAGGGCAATTCCAGGAATTCCTGATGGGCCACCGCCAGGACGTGTGCCTGAACCGGGTTTCCATTGATAGCCTTTTCCATGGGGGTCAGGTGAAGGCCATATTCGTGATAGACCTCCTCTTCATCCGCCCAGGGATCCACTACAAGAACTTCCATCCCATACGACTGAAGATCTCGGATAATGTCCACCACTCTAGTATTTCGAATGTCCGGGCAATTCTCTTTGAAGGTGATCCCATAGACGATCACCCGGGCATCTTTGACACGCAGGTCCTTCCGAACCATCTGCTTGATGACCTCGTCCGCCACATAGCCACCCATACTGTCATTCAGACGTCGCCCGGCCAGGATGATCTCTGGGTGATATCCTACTTCCTGAGCTTTTTGAGCCAGGTAATAGGGATCAACGCCGATACAGTGGCCACCGACCAATCCGGGTTGAAAAGGCAGGAAATTCCACTTGGTTCCGGCTGCCTCCAGAACCTCCCGGGTATCGATCCCCATGCGGTTGAAGATCTTTGCCAACTCATTGACAAAGGCAATGTTGATATCCCTTTGGGCATTTTCGATCACCTTTGCAGCCTCAGCGACCTTTATACTCGAGGCGATATGGGTTCCGGCAATGATCACTTTGCGATATAGATCATCGATCAGTTTCGCTGCTCCGGGTGTGGAGCCACTCGTCACTTTCATGATCCGGGTGACCGTATGTTTCTTATCACCCGGATTGATCCTTTCCGGGCTATATCCAGCAAAGAAGTCCTGATTGAAGACCAATCCACTCTCTCTTTCCAGGATAGGGATACACTCGTCCTCGGTCACTCCGGGATAGACCGTGGATTCATAGACGACGATATCTCCCTTTTTCAAAGCTTTTCCAACAGTCGTACTAGCCTTGATCAATGGAGTAAGATCGGGCTTATTGTGTTTATCCGTTGGCGTCGGTACCGTAACAATGTACACATTGGAGGCTGTGATCTCTTCGATCGAGTCGGTGGCACGAAATCCCACTTCCTCTTTCTTGCCTAAAACGGCTTGAAGGTCCTCATCTTCCACCTCTAGGGTTCGATCATGGCCCTGATTGAGTTCCATGATCCTTTGAGGATTGATATCGAAACCGACCACCGGGTAGTGTTTCGCAAATTCAACGGCCAGGGGAAGCCCCACATAGCCGAGACCGATCACGGCAATTCGCGGTGAGGTCTGTGCATTCATTGGTTCCAAATGAGTAAGTATTTGATCTGGGGTTGACGGATCTTTTCAAATTCACTTTCTGTAGCGAGGCCGAATGTGATCTTTTTATGAAGCATTTTCTCTGCTTTTTCGACCAGTTGCGCGAGATATCCCTTGTCGATATCCTCCCCCACGAGAATCAGTTCGATCAGCGGACTATCCAGTCCATTGGCCAAACGACCATGTAGGTAGACCTTTTCCAAATTGCCAAGCTTCTTGGCGATCCTCTCCACTACCTGATCGACACCGGAATACTTTAGGACCAGATTCCGAATATCCGTGAACATGGGATGCTCCTGATTGGCCTGATAGAACTTCTTATTTCCTTTTAGGTCCACATTCAACAGCCCCGCCTTCTCAAACTTGTTGAGCTCAAGACGAATGGCATTGCTCCCCTCTCCGAATTCCTGTTCCAGCTTACGTAAATAAGCCTTCAAACTGGGATTCAGAAAGAATTTCAGGAGGAGTTTGACCCTCGTCTTGGAGGTGATCAGCGTCTCTAGCATGGGGTTGGAATACTGGGGTTCGGATACGGCTTCGCCTCGTAAGTCACATGGAAAAACATGTAACTAATTGAGAACCAACCAATGGATATCAAGCCACCCAACGTGCATTCACCTCGGCCCGAACCAGGGTCCCCAGTGAATCCACCATTAAAATGAGTTGATTTCCTTTTTGATATAGATAGGTACCTTCCATTCCTTTCAATGGACCGTACCCGATCGTCAATTTATCGCCTCGTTCAAATCGAAAAGCGTTCTCAGGCAGACCTTCGGTTGCATCCAGGAAGGAACGGATCGCCTCGATCTCATTCTCCCTCACTTTAGCTGGCTTACCTAACCAATACAAGTACCGGATCACACCGGGTACAAGGAAGGCCTTTTCGCGTTCCTGTTCCGGGATCCGAATGAACAAATAGGATTTGAACAAGGGGTCATCTACCTTCTTCTTGCGATCGCTCCATTGGCGAACCACCTTCTGAAGAGGCAGGTAGATCTCCAAACCCAGTCGCTCCAGTCGCTCAGCGACTTTCTTTTCTTGTCTGGGTTTGGTATGCAGTACGTACCATTGGGGTAACATGGTCGCGCTGGGTATCAATTTTGAGTAAATTTCTTACTCAAAAATAGGTTTTATTTTGACTTGGAAAAGGAAAACCAGGATTTCTTTTTGTCATCGCTGTAGTATCCATACCCGTATCCATAGCCATATCCATACCCATATCCGTAGCTATAATATCCACTGACCCTGAAGTCGTTGAAGATAATGGACACGTTTTTGATCTTCCCTGTCTTGTGCTGCTCATTGATGTAATCCAGCATGTGATTTCGGGTATAGCGATAACGGATCACGTAGAAATTGATATCCGTATGTCGAGCCAATTCCATCGAATCAGAGATCAATCCGATCGGAGGTGTATCGAGGACGATCATCTCGTATTCCTTCTTCAGCTCATTGATCAGGGTCTGGAAATTATCAGACAAGATCAATTCCGAAGGATTGGGGGGTACAGGTCCGGCAGAGATCAAATGAAGATCATTGTACAGGGTGGGCTGAATGATCTCACCTAGCTCGGCCTGTCCACTTAGGTAGGTACTCAATCCGACCTTATTGGACAGATTGAAGTCATTGTAGAGTTTCGGCTTTCGAAGATCCACTCCAACCAGTACGGTCTTCTTTCCGGTGATACTCAACACCGAGGCGAGGTTGATCGAACAAAAGGTCTTTCCTTCTCCAGAGACCGAAGAGGTCACCAGGATGACAAGCGGACCATCCTTTCGACCTGCCATGAACGGTATTGAAGCACGTACACCACGGAAGGATTCCGCGACAGATGATTTTGGTGATTGAAGGACAGCCAGATTATTCTTTCCGATATTATGACCAACCACACCAGCGATCGGCATGTTGGTGATCCGCTCTACCTGTTGTTTGGTATAGATCCGGTTATCGAGAAAATCCCGAATGAAAATGAATCCAATCGGAAGAAGTAACCCCAGAAACGCCCCAATTCCCAAGTTGGTAAAAGGCTGTGGATAGAAGGGATCCTTATTGATATTGGCATATTCCACTACTTTGGCAGAGGGAACATAGGCTGCTTT
>JAJLJK010000297.1:0-6821 GCA_033844885.1 Bacteroidota bacterium
GTGGTCAAGGATCGCTCTTTGAAATCCTATCCGCTTAAGGAGAATAAACACCCACACGCCACTCTGTCTGAGAATGAGACCCGGGTTGAGCGCAAAGGCAACGAAGTACATATTTATATGACCATGATCCGCTCTCACCTCACCCCCGACAATATCGAAGGAGTCAAGGTAGGCGACAAGGTGTACTTCCACGTCACTAACCTTGAACAGGACTGGGATACTCCTCATGGTCTAGCGGTCATGGGTGCCCTGAATGCCGAGCTTCTCGTCATGCCAGGCCAAACTGAGACCCTGGTTTGGGAACCGAAGAAGGTTGGGGTGTTCCCTGTCTATTGTACCGATTTCTGTTCGGCTCTTCACCAGGAGATGCAAGGCTACGTTCGGGTCTCTGCACCCGGATCAGATGTCCCACTCTCATGGTCAACCGGCGAATAAACTGAATATGGATTCAGGGGAGGGCAACCTCCCCTGATCTTAAAACACAAGTCATGAGACCTCTCAGTCGTCTTTTAGCGATCATCGCCATTCTAGCCACGGGATTGTTGTTCTTCTTTCCCCTATGGCAGATCACTCTGACGGCACCACAATACCCGGATGGAATCAGCATGTACATCTGGATCTACAAGATCACCGGTGATACCGAATTCACCCTTCAGAACATTAACATCCTGAATCACTATGTCGGGATGAAATATATCGAACCAGAGTCCATTCCCGAACTCCAGTACTTTCCGTATGTCACCGGATTTCTGATGGTCTTTGGAGCGATCGCTGCTTGGGTCAATAATTGGAAGGTCTACCTCGCATGGTTCATTGTCTTTTTTGTACTCGCCGTGTTGGGGATCTACGATTTTTACCTTTGGGAATATGACTATGGACATAATCTAAGTCCAACCGCACCCATCAAAGTTCCCGGGCAGAGTTATCAGCCCCCTTTGATCGGCGTAAAGTACCTGCTGAACTTCCGGTCCGAGAGTTGGCCGGGGATCGGTGGGATAGGAATGGGAGTGGCCATTTTACTGAGCTTCCTTTCATTCTGGAGAAGCAAAAAAGAATCTGTATCATGAGAACGCTAGCCATCCTCATCACTTCCATGATCCTATTTGGATGTTCATCAGGCCCTGAGCCTATCCGATATGGAGAAGAGGCCTGTGACTTTTGCCAGATGACCATTGTCGACAACCGATTCGGCTGTGAACTGGTGACCGACAAAGGCAAGATCTACAAGTTTGACGCCATTGAATGTATGGCGAATTACCAGGAGGCACATTCAGATGTGTCCTGGTCACATGTGATGGTTACGGACTTCACCAAACCAGGCCTTCTTCTCGATGCAGAGAATGCCCTGATCCTTCATTCAGAAGGTCTCCCCAGCCCCATGGGGGGATATCTGTCAGCAGTGGCTGATACTCCATCAGCCGAAAGGCTGAAGGACCAACACGGAGGCGAGATCCTCCGATACAGCGAGGTGACCCTGAATTAGGCATCTCTTACATATTGAATCCACCCCTGTCATGAAATATTCGGCTGCAACCTTATTCCTGACGGTTCTCGTCATTCCATTGTTCGCTCGAACCATCGAGGTATGCCCTACCTGCTCCATTAAGGATCCCTTTTTGGCCATAGAGCGATCCCTTCCTGGTGATACCCTACGGTTTGCAAAGGGGGAATACCTGACCGATCATATGATCGTGGTCGATCATCCTCTTACTTTGTTGGGTGAAGATGGAGCGGTCATACATGGAAAAGGCGACCACACACTTCTTCTGATCGCGAGTGATTCGGTGACTGTTAGTGGTTTCCGATTTGAGAATGTGCAGACCCATTACACCCAGGACCTTAGTGCCATTCTGATAGAGAATGCGCGCTATTTCAATGTCACAGACAATTACCTGCATAACACTTTCTTCGGGATCTATGGCAGGAAATCGGAGTGTGGGATCATTGAGAGGAATACCGTGATCGGAAATGCCGTGGATGAATTCTCCAGTGCCAATGCCATTCACCTTTGGTATTGTGATCAGGTTGAGGTGAAGGACAATGAGACGGCCCACCACCGCGACGGGATCTATTTCGAATTCGTAAACCATTGCCACATCGAGGGAAACCTGAGTAGGAACAACCTGCGGTATGGGCTCCATTTCATGTTCAGCAATGACGATGGCTACTACGACAACACCTTTCGCGACAATGGTGCCGGAGTGGCAGTGATGTTCAGCAAGAGGATCGACATGGTGGGCAACCGTTTCGAAGAAAATTGGGGTACCGCATCCTATGGACTGCTTCTCAAGGAGATCTATGATGGAAGGATCGCACAGAATGAATTTGTGCGAAACACGATCGGGGTGTATAGCGAGGGGGCTACCAGAATGTATATTCGAGAGAACCGGTTCGAGCGAAATGGCTGGGCCATCCGAATGCGCGGAAGTTCCATGGATAATAAGGTGATCTACAACTCATTTCTGGGAAATAGCTTTGACCTGGCCACCGAATCATCCAGGAACAACAATCAATATCTACATAATTACTGGGATCAGTATTCCGGCTATGATCTGGATAGGGATGGTTTTGGAGATGTCCCCTACAGGCCCGTGAGATTGTTCAGTTTTCTGGTGGAGCGGATCGATGCCTCCATCATTCTCCTTCGAAGTCCCTTTGTTTCAGTTTTGGATAGAGCTGAGGAAGTGACCCCGTCCATTACACCGGTCGAGTTATTTGATGAACAACCCTTAATGCACCCATTGCCATGATCCGATACAACGAAATATCTAAGACCTTTGGGAAACAAAGGGTGCTGAATGATGTCAGTCTCTCCTGGGATACCCCGGGGATCTATGGGATCCTCGGACCTAACGGATCCGGGAAGACCACTCTAATGAAAATGCTCCTAGGGATGGTTCACCCGGACGCAGGAGAGATCCAATTCAATGGTCGATCCATCCATGGGCAATACAAGTATCGCGAAGATCTTATCTACCTTCCTCAGATCGCGCGATTTCCGGAAAACCTAACGGTACAGGAACATCTAGCTCTGATCGAACAATTGCGAGGGAAAGCGCCCCGCAAGCAGATGATGATCGAGCATTTCGGGATCGGAGGATTCCTTGGAAAAAGTTTACGTAATCTATCAGGCGGAATGCGCCAAAAGGTCAACCTGGTTGGCTGTTTCATGTACGATGCTCCTGTGGTCATAATGGATGAGCCTACCGTCGGTCTGGACCCCATCAGCCTGATCGCCTTAAAGGAGTTGATCCGTATGGAAAGGCAGGCGGGCAAGATCATCCTGATCACCACGCATATCCTCGAATTTGTAGAGGAACTGGCCGATGAAGTGGTCTTTCTCCTCGAAGGGGATATTTATTTCCGGGGCGATCTTTCGAGCCTGTATGACCAGACCGAGACCACTGATCTGGAACACGCCATAGCCCATATCCTAACCAAAAAGAAACAGACATCATGATCAAGGTGATCAAATACAGCTTAAGTGACCTGCTCCGAAATCGTTGGGTGTGGGCATACGTTCTATTCTTCTGGGCCACCGTTTTTGGTCTTCATTATCTCCGTGGAGACGGCGGTCAGGTCCTCGTGAGCCTTTTGAACATCATCGTCCTGTTCGTGCCGCTCATCAGTCTGGTCTTTAGTCTGATGTACATGTACCAGGTACGCGAATTCATAGAGCTTCTCCTTGCGCAGCCGGTCAGCAGGTGGAGCATCTTTTTGGGTTATTACCTGGGTGTCACCATCGCCCTTGGACTTGCACTTGTGATCGGGATCGGGGTGCCGATCCTTCTTGTTGGCACGGGCGTTGCCGGAGATGCATGGATGACACTGATCGCGGTGGGAGTTTTTGAGACCGCGATCTTTGCGGCCATTGCATGCTCTCTGGTGGTGAGAAATGACAATCGACTTATCGGATTTGGGATGGGTCTTATGATCTGGGTCTTCATGGCCATCCTATACGATGGGATCGTCCTCTTGACAATGGTGCTTTTCGAAGAATACCGACTGGAAGGTTGGGCCCTGGCAGCCATGACGCTGAACCCCATTGACATGGGAAGGGTTCTGGTCATGTTCCGAATGGACTATAGTGCCTTGCTAGGTTTCACAGGCGCAGTATTCCAACGATTCTTTGGAACTTTCTCCGGTTCGATCGTGCTGATCGGTGCTTTCTTCGTGTGGGTGGGGGTGCCGGTTTGGATCCTCAGGAGACGAACCCTGAAAAAGGATTTTTGATCTACTTTTTCTTCTTCTCCCAGCCCATGTCCTTCATCATTTTGGGGACGATGGTTTCACGGATTTCGTTGGAGAAGGTATTCACCGAACTTGGATCAGTGGTTTGGGTCTGCCCGGCCCAGAGGACGTTTTCCTGTCCGACCTGATATAAACGAGATTCAAGGAAATATGTGGTAGACTCCTTGTAATATCCGGGCTCATTCACCCTGGCGTAACCACCATAGTAGTAGCCTCCCCAACCATAACCCCAAGCCCCTCCATAAGTGGGAGTATAATAGGATTGGCCTTGGACATATCGGGTTTCTTCCTTGGCATCCAAAAGGACCACCACAAGGACAAATTCGATTCCCTTTTCTTTCACCATTCTCTCCAGTTTGGAGGTCTGCTCACGATTCACATCCAGAGTTGAAGGGAAAACCTCAAGACTGGAGATCCCCGAAACCCCATACTCTTCGATCTTGGAAGCCAGGTTATTCTCAAAGTTCTGACGAACCGCAAGGTTCTCTGCTACCCCCAGCACCATGATCTTGTCAGGTTTCGGCGGCGAAGTGATCTCGGGATTCTTATATGTGGCTACGAGCTTGGTACTAGGCGCACAACCGATGATCATGGTCAATGCAAAGAGTGTAAGGCTGATCTTTCGGATCATGGCTGTGTGGTTTTAGGGTTCGAAATTGATTCCAAGGAACACGTGTAGATACTGTTGTCCATTGGTGTCAAAGGTGGATAATTTATTGGTAGCATAGGAGTATCCCACTCCGAGGTTCAGGAAACTATCCCGACTGATGGACATTGGAATATTGACGCCTACTCTGGGGTTGACCAAAAATCCCCACTCGTCTTCGACAATGGCATACTTACTGAAGATCAAAGTGTATTCAGTGTATTGCGCTCCGATACCCAGGCTGAAGAAATAATCAAAGCTACCGCTGGGGATCACATAGTCCGTCCTCCAGGTGATGGGAACATTCCAGATATATTTCCACAGGTCGGTGTTGATCGCACCATAATCCAGCGGGTAGGTCTTTCGTGGCTCGTATTGATCGAATCGATTGAACCCTAAAAAGACACCCGTGTAGAGATTGTCGGAGATGAGTTTCTGATACGAGAAACTCATTCCAGCCCAGGAATATTCATCTATGAAGTCGCTACCAAGGGGGACTCCCATCTCATAATTGAATTGCATCAGGGCGTCGGGCATGATCTGGGCCTTAGCAAAGAAACCCATGAAGACCATGGCAAGGAGTATTGTGATTCGCTTCATGATCATTTCTTCAGATTTGGGGTTTGTTCAAAGGCCTGATTGATCGCGTCCACGGTTGCCTGCGTGGGGTTATTGATATTGTAAACATCCCCCATGACCGCATTGAAGACAATGGTCAGTTTTTCCTCCGCAGGTGCGTTCTTTAGATCCACCAGTTCCAGCACAACTGTCCCGGATTGGTCATAATAGACTGCAGACCATGGATACCAATAACCATAACTGGGGTACCCCCAATATCCAGGAGGATAGTATCCCGGGTATCCCCACCAGTATCCCGGGTAATAACCACTCGAGTAGATACTGATATTTTTGAGGACCGTGATCATTCCGCCAAGGTCTGCAGAATCAGGGTCACTGACCTCTACATACCCTCGAGCTTCCAGATTATCCCGGTAGGCCTGAATAGCATCCAATGCGTATTTATCCTTGATCCGATTTGGATCATTCTTGCTATCGGAGATCAAGGCCACCGAATCCACGAGGTAAAAAGTGGAGTATTCTGAAAAATCCGCTTCTGGTGAATATCCCGTGTAAACAAAGAGCTTTCCGTCTCGGGTGCCGTAATCCGGATATTTGAGACATCCCGCAAGGACCAGAAATAAAATGGACCCAATAAATACCCAGTGTTTCTGTGTCATATTTTTCTGATAAATTGTCCCTGCCAAAATAAGAGAAAATGAGAAGATTCCTATTCCCGGTGATCATGGTATTTCTGGCCATCCCCGAATTTGCACAAGCCCAATTGGAAATTGGGTTCACAGGAGGTTACCAGTTCAGTTCCAGAGGGACTGTCAATTATGGATATGTCAATGTAGGAGACGGACCATCGACCAAGTTTGACCTGAATTTTCGGTTGGAGGACAATTACTTTGGATTCAGTTACTCGGGGGTAGAGACGGACGCATATCTCTCGGGGTTCTATAATTATGATACCGAGCGGAACTACATCCGGATGAATTATTATGAACTTCATTACGAGCGGTCCATTCCGACGGGGAGTGACATTTTTCAACCATTCGGTGGGATGCAGGCAGGTTGGCTTCATGTCAATAATCAAACCACCGGGGGCTCTGCTGACAGGCTTTATCTCGGGGCTACACTTGGATTGAGAGCATTCTTGACCGAAAAATTCGGTTTGCGGGGTTATTTCAATCTCAATGCTCCGATTGAGGGTTTCGGGGCCAGTTTTTACGCTGGAACAGGCGGTTCGGGAGCCGGTGTCAGCACCTATTCCACGATGGTCTTCTTCAGTGTTGGAGGAGGGGTATTCCTTCAGTTGGGCGGATGATCACTCTTTGATCTTTGAGGTTAACCAGATCAATTC
>JAJLJK010000298.1:0-2820 GCA_033844885.1 Bacteroidota bacterium
CCACAGATCCTATTCTAAATTAGCCTGTATCGAAAGCTTCCTGATCAGTTCGCCAGAAATCTCATTTTTGAATTCCTTCCGACGGTAACTCTTTACCCATTGAATTCCACGAATGGCATTGGTTAGGAATACCTCCTCTGCCCGTTGGATCTCAAATGGAGAGAAGTCCTCCTCTATTGCTTCAAAGCCCCATTGTTTTGCATGTTTGAGGATCCTACCCCGGATCACTCCCTTAAGACAGCCCGAATCCAAAGTGGGCGTGATCAATTGTTTGCCCTTGACCAGAAATAGATTACTTGAAATGGCCTCTACTACCATTTTATCGTCATTGATAAGTACGCATTCATCCAATTCGTTTTCATTTTGGAAAACCCCTGCGATCACATATAAGAGAGCATTTGCGGACTTGACATTACCCAATAGGCCTTTTTGCTTCGTGTAGTCCTTAAAAAGATCGATGACCAAGCCATTCTCGTTCAACTGGTAGCCTCCTTCCTCATCCAGGCGTTCTACCTCAACGATAAAGGAAACCGAGTTCGTCTTCGGGGCATATTTACCCCCCTCATTCCTAAAAACCGTGAACCGTACTCTTAGTGATAACTTTTCCCAATGATTGGCAGAAATGGTCTCCTTGATCTGTTCCTCGATGAATTCAGGCGACCATTCCATGGGAATATCCATTCTTAGGATACGCATATCAGCCATCAAACGGAAGTAATGATCCTCCCAGAAAAACAATTTTCCACTACTGTATCGAATCGACTCGAACACACCATCTCCATACCTGAAGGACCGGTTCTCGTGAGATATCCCAAGGTCCTCCGGGCTCATTATTTCTCCGTTGTAATTGACCATTTTCACAGATTTGGCAGCAAAAATAGGGGGAATAAAAAGAAAAAGCCTCCCATTTTTGGGAGGCTTTCCAATAAGATCAGAGGATCAATCAATCCACCATCAACTTTCTGATGTTGGACTTACCATCCACATCGATCCGGACCATATACAATCCTGCAGGAATGTGCATGAGGTCGATCTCTACCTGGCGACGATCGGTTTCGATCTCAGCGATCACTCTTCCGGTCACATCCAGGATGGTCACCTTACGAATGGGATTCTCACTTCCAGCCACTTCGATCATTACTCGATCAGAAGCAGGGTTGGGGAACATCTTGAGTCCAGTGATCGGCGCATTCTCGTCGATCCCTACTGCCACTCCATTGGCAGCCAACACATCAGCCATTCTTGGGGTGATATACCTCAATACAGTATCAATGTAGGCTAGACTCTGTGCCTTGTTGTTAGGATTCGTCTCATTGGCTCCAAGGGGATCATTTGGATCCCAGAAATCCCAGGGATTTGAGTTCACTTCCCATGGAATATTAGGATTCGGAGGCATAATATTGAAGGTCAGGATCCCTTCAAGATTTCCGAGGTTGTAGACATTGTTGCGAGCCTTCACAGAGATGGCATCCTGATAGTTGGCATTCACAAAGATGCTGTTATTGCCGTATTGATCCGCTTTTTTGATCGCTGTATGACTTCCGGCCACCTCTACCACGGGGAAGAAGGTGCCACCAACAGGAACCTGGACCATTCCTTTATAATAAGGAGCATAGAAGTCAAAACGGCAATGGACGCTAGCCATTGGAATATCACCGGCTTCAAGCCAGGTACTATCACCCAATGCACCTCCTAAATTGATGGTCATAAGAACATCGTCAGGAAGTCCTTTGTAATTCTCAAAGTTCCGTCCATCAGCTGAAGTATCCACTTCAGGTAGACCTAATGGAGTCGTTCCTCCGGTGAGGGTCACGGCTCCTCCATATCCATCCCAGTCACCGACAACGGCTGTATCGACATAGGGATCTCCTGCTTGAACAGGTTTGCCTACGATCCCGGTACCAGATGCCTGATATTGGAATCGGGGAATGTTGGCCACCTCGCCATACTTGTCTACGGTTCCATAGGCCAAGGCGGTATATCCGCCTGATCCCTGACCTAGGATGATGACATTATCTGGATCGATCTGGAAGGGATTGCCATCCACCAAAACAGATTTGTGCAGGAATCGAACCGCGGTCTTGGCATCCTGAATGGATTTGTAAACTGCCAGAAGGTTGGTTCCACGACGAAGGTCAAGATTGGTAGAATTTGCCAACCATCCCACACGGTAGGAAGCAGAGACTGCTACATAGCCACGCATGGCCAATTCTCGGCAGAAAGTCACTGCTGCACTATCCTTTCGATCACCCATCGGGCTCACCAGGCCTTTGGGAAGGAAGCTACCTGTGTGAAGGTAAACCACCACCGGACGATCCTTAAAGTAATCGACCGCGGTGTCAGGATAGTAGATATCACATTGGAGAGGCAGAAGTTGTGGACCTCCAATACTGGATGGTGCGTATTCCTGCCAATTGATCCCATAGATCACATCGGATTCGACCATGATCTGACCCTTGGTGAAGACCTTGTTGATGAACCGGGTTTGGCCAGTGGCCGATAAGCCCAATACCACCGCGAACAAGGTCAATAAACTTCGCGTAATCCTCTTCATATACAAAAGGTTGATTTGAGGTTAAAGATTCAAAGTAAACATTATCAAAAGTTCTCGTACAATATACTGAAGTAAGCCAATCTTCCGACCCTTGGTCCTCCATAGACCTGGTATACCTTATTATTCAAAAGATTGCTTGCTCCCAGTTTCAATGTGAGATCCCATTTTTCAATTCGTTGAGAGACCTGGGCATCCAACATGTCATAATCGTTGATCCGTCCGGTGAACTGAGGGGATCCTTCAAATAGGAAGCCCTGAACCCACTT
>JAJLJK010000299.1:0-1844 GCA_033844885.1 Bacteroidota bacterium
CTGGCAAATTGATTGGAGATGGTCGCTTTCATAGCCTCTCCAGCTGTAAGTATGCCGACAAGAGCCATGATCCCGATGCCGATGATCAGGGCTGTCAGCCAGGTTCGTAGCCGTTGCCCTCGCAGAGATTGGAGTGAAACCTTGATCAACTCAAAGACTAGGGACCTGCTCATGGAAGATTGATTTATTCAAAACTACTTGTTTTTGCCGGAGCCTGTACATTTGTCCTTCATGGAGGAGGACTCAAAAATACATTTCGAACTGCCACAAGATGGCTCCCTGGGAATGCTGGCATTGGGGGCCAGAGGGTATTTGAGTTGGAAGAGGAGGGAATTCGTTGCCTTTCCTCCCCCCGGAAAGAAGCCTAAATGGTTGATTTTGGGGTGGGATGCCGCGGATTGGGATGTGATCCTGGCAATGATGCAACGCGGAGCCTTGCCCACCCTCTCAAGATTTCTTGCAGAAGGTGCTCACGGAAGACTTGCCACCTTGAATCCCCCTTTGTCTCCGATGCTCTGGACCTCCGTAGCCACAGGTCGAAGAGCTTATGAACACGGTATCCTGGGCTTTACCGAATCAGATCCTGAAACGGGAAATCTCCGCGCTGTCCGAGGGAGTTCAAGACGAACACGGGCGTTTTGGAACATTCTCGAGGACCATGGACATACTGCCAATGTTTTGGGCTGGTGGCCTAGTCATCCGGCGGAGAAGCTCAAGGGGGCGATGGTCAGCAATTTCTTTCAGATCATTCCGGAGAAGGGGAAAGAAGGGTTGAATGTGGAATCGGTTCAACCCGAATTCATTAGGCCTGAGATGGACTCGCTACGAATGCATCCTTCTGAGGTCACGAGTGCCATGTTGGCACCCTTTTTCCCTGAGGCCCCGGGATTGGATTCAAAAGAAGATGGAAAGGTCAGAAGTGTGATGAAGATCCTGTCCCAAGCAGTTTCCATTCACAATACCTCCACCTGGCTATTAGAGAACAAACCTTCTGACATTCAGGCGGTCTACTTCGATGCCATCGACCATCTATGTCACCTGGCCATGGCCTATCATCCTCCCAAACAGAAACATATTGACCCTGACGATTTTCGGAAGTATCACTTCATCGTCGAGGCTGGATACCGCTTTCACGATATGATGTTGGAGCGATATCTCGATCTGACCCATGGAGAGACCAATATCCTGATCCTTTCAGATCATGGATTCAGGAGTGGAAACCACCGACTTTCTTCCCTACCAGAACATCCTGGCGCCCCCGCACTAGACCATACACCATATGGAATGATCGCAGCGATGGGACCGGATATCAAACCGGGTGAGATCCACGGAGCTTCATTGTTGGACATTTTTCCGACCATTCTCCAGGCCTTTGACCTGCCTCTTCCCGAGGATATTCCAGGACGTTCACTTCAGGAGCTTTTCAGATCTGGAAAGAGGGGTGGATCCGTTCCCACTTACGAGAAAACGCCTCTTTCACTGCCAACGGATAAAGGAGGAGTGGATCAGGAGGTCCTGAAGCAATTGGCAGACATCGGTTATCTCGATCCGGATCAGGTCCCGATGGGTCGGTCAGGAGAGATCACCCCAGAGAACAGGGTCAATCTAGCTCGTTCCCTGGCTGATGCTGGAAAGTGGAAAGAGGCCATTTCTGAAATGAAGACGGCTTGTTCGATCCTTCCGAACTCACCTTGGATCTTAGAGGAATTGGGAATGATCGCCTGGCAAGCTGGAAACGTGGCGGAATTGGAAGAAACAATAAAACGCCTTCAGGAACTGGCTCCTGATTCTAGGTGGTTGATCTTTTTCAAAGGGGTTCATTCCATGATCCTTGGGAGACCCAT
>JAJLJK010000300.1:0-17537 GCA_033844885.1 Bacteroidota bacterium
CATTATGGAGTCCGGTCAACATTCTAAAGGTTCAGACTCATGGGATCGAATCTCATTTCTCCTATCCCATCAAATGGGGTTCGGTGGATATCGAACCTAGGATCATCTACACATGGACGGTTGCCAACGCCAGTCCTTCGGATGAGGATGGACGATCCTACAGGATGATCTATGTTCCAGAGAATCAAGTAAAGGCTGGTCTGATCGCTCGGTACCAAAATTGGTCATTTTCATATCAATTCCTTTGGGTGGATCAGGTCTACATCGATCGAACCAATCTGGGGTACCTCCCTGCATGGATGACTCATTCTTCAGATGTTTCATACAGGTGGAAAATAAATGGCCATGCGATGAATGTCTTTCTTGGGGTGGGCAACATGCTCGGGTATGATTATCAGGTGGTGGCTGGAAGACCAATGCCGCAACAGTTTCTAAACTTTGGTGGAAGATGGGATTGGTGAAGAAATTGGTTGGCATTCTAGTACTATTCATTTCCGCTTGCTCGGCGGATGAGATCGGTCCTCAATACCCTGGAAATGGAGAGATCCCGCTTTCGCGAGATGGATTATGGATCACTTGTGAGGGGAATTTCGGTTGGGATAATGGAAGTCTATCTTATTATGACCCCACAACCGGAGAAACCTTCAACCAGGTATTTAGGACGGTGAATGGTCGATCCTTGGGGGATGTGGTTCAACATATGTCCCTTCATAAGGATGAGTACTTTTTGACCATCAATAATTCGAATAAGATCGAGGTAATAGATGTTCAAAATCTGGCAATGAAGAGGACATTGGGGCCTTTTGATAGCCCAAGGGGAGTTTATTTCTTTGATAGAAAAGGGTTTGTGACTTCTCTTTGGTCAAATGATATTACGGTGATCGATCCCGAGACGGGTGAAGTTCTGGGGAAGGTGAATATGGGTGGTTGGAGTGAGAAGATGATTCCCATGGGAACGGAAGTGTGGGTTCAGGTTCGGAATGGAGACCCCGGCATCAAGGCCATAGACCCGAACGATCTTACATCCAAGACGATCTTTAAAAGCCCACATGAGGTCCTCACTTTTTCACCTGACGATGACGGTGGAGTAGTCATCGCTTCTGACAAGGCTGGGAAAATCATTTTGTATCGTCACTCTTCGGCAGGGTTGGATAGTCTGGAGACCCAAATTCCTGTCGCCATAGCCACAAGAATGGTGAGTTATGGAGGAGATATCTACCTTTTGAATACCAACCTCTACAGGATCGATTCCAAATTCAATCTTCAAATTCAGATCGAAGGTTCGAGATGGCAAAACCCATATTCGCTTTGGGTCGACGATAGGGGGATCTTCGTTGCTGATGCCATGGATTTTGTTCAGAACGGCAATCTTTGTTTCCTGAGCTTCAGTGGTCATGCATTGGATTCTGCCGAACTTCGGATAATTCCGGGGTTTATGGCAACTTTGCAACCGTGAGACCAGTATTCAATATCCGTCCTGTCAACCGACAACCTGCCAGAGAGATCCGATATCGTCTCTACCAACAGACCCACCTCGAGCATTGGGAGGGGCTGCTGTATGACTGGGCCTTTCGTTGGGAACTGATTCATTTTCCCGAACGAAGGACCATTCAGAATCCTGCCTTGCTGACCTTTGCTGCTGATCACGGAATGGTTTACCATTTCGATCAACGCCCAAAAGTTTATGATACTTCATTGGCCATTTTGGACTTTCTCAACGATCGAAGTGCCTTTTCTGCCATGGCTCGCTCCGAAAGGATCCGTGTGCGTTGGATAGATGCAGGACTGAACACTGCCTTTGACAAAAATGTTGATTTCTGGATCCATCGGGAGGATCAATTTCTCGACCGAAAAATGGGATATGGTTCCTTTGATCCGATGATAAAACCCTCAATGACCACTTTTCAACTGGGAGAGGCCATGGACAAGGGCTCGGAAGTGGTCAGCTCATTGTATGCGAAAGGATCAAACACCGTGATCCTTGGGTCGGCAGGTGAAGGAGGTTTTTTGGGCTCCTTGCTGATCAGGGCAGCCATCGAACAGATGAAGCCATCTGAGATCATTGATGAATTGGGGATCAAATGGCATGATGATCTTTCAAAATTGATGGATCGAGTCACCAATAAGCACCCAAAGACCACGGATCCATTCATGATCCTAAATCTTTTCGGCGGTTTTGACCTGGCAATGTTGACGGGAGCCATTCTTCAGGCTGCAGACCTACGGATGGCGATCATTCCGGGAGATCTACAAGCCCTTACTGCCCTAGAGATTGCGTTGAAGTGGTACCCATCCATTTCTGATTACGTTTTTCACGGTGTTGACCCGATCGATCCGGTTGCAGCCAGGATCACCAGAGGTCTGAAAGTGAAGGGAGGGATCCCGGATAACCGATTGCCCTTTGGTTATTCAGGAGTATCCGGTTTGAGCTGGCTCCGAATGGCGGCGGGTATTGGGAAATAAAAAAACCCCGCTAATGCGGGGTTCGTCAATCTTTTCTCAGAGTCGACTTAGTTCAATCGGTCGTTGAGCTCTGCACCTGCTTTGAACTTAGCTACGTTCTTAGCAGCGATCTTGATAGGTGCACCGGTTTGGGGGTTACGACCCTCACGGGCAGAACGCTTGGAAACAGAGAAGGCTCCGAAACCAACCAATGATACACGGCCGCCTTTGCTGAGGGTCTTAGATACATTATCGGTGAATGAATCCAAAGCTTTTTTTGCTTGAGCTTTTGAGATTCCGGCATCAGCTGCCATTGCATCGATTAGATCAGCCTTGTTCATAATAAAAACGGGTTTTAGGTTAGACTTAAAATTTCTTGAAACCTCTACAAATATAGACGAATACTGGGCTTGAGCAAGATTACCCATCGAAAAGGCAACATTTTGTTGATAAATGAAAAAAAATGTTGATAACCACGGGTATATCGAGTGTTTACAAGGGTTTCAGGCGACTACGCTTCCCATTTTGGAGGAGTTTTGTAGCGAAATCCTCTCAAAAAAGCATCTACCGTCATTCTCTTTTTTCCGGGCCATTGTATCTCAAGGAGTTCAAGACCACCTGTTTCAAGGCCTATACTCCATGTTCCATCCTTGATCTGAGATTGCCCCAGAGGTAACTCAAGATCCTCCTTGAATTCGACTTTCCAGATTTTCAGGTCCACTTTTTCCCCATCCACATACAATCTGAGGATCGAACCGGGATAGGGGGAGAGACCACGAACCTTATTATATAGGTCCTTCCCTGTACGTCGTAGATCTAGATAGGTATCTTCCTTAAAGATCTTCGGGGCAGGACGAAAGCTTTTTGATTCATTCTGGGGATGGGGCTGAAGGCTTCCTTCTTCCAGTCCATCCAAAGTTTCAACGACCAGCCTGGCGCCAAGACTCATCATTCGATCATGGACATCTCCCGCATTTTCGTCCGGTCCAATGGGCATGGATCGTTGTAAAAGGATATTTCCTGTGTCGATCTCTTCATCGATCAAAAAGGTGGTCACCCCGGTTTGATCCTCTCCGTTAATGACCGCCCAGTTGATGGGGGCCGCACCTCGGTATTGGGGTAAGAGGGATCCATGAAGATTGAAAGTTCCTTTTTTGGGGATCTTCCAAACCGATTCGGGGAGCATTCGGAAAGCTACGACAACGAAAACATCCGCATTCCAGGACCTCAAGGTTTCCTGAAAATCAGGGTCTCTTAACTTATCAGGTTGAAGAATCGGTAAGGACTTTGAATGGGCATAGACCTTAACGGCACTTTCCACCATCTTCTGCCCTCTTCCTGCCGGTCGGTCTGGTACAGTGACCACCCCAACGACCTCATGATCACTATTCTCTATAATTTCCTGCAGCGACCGGACGGCAAACTCCGGGGTACCCATGAATACAACTCGCATGGTCATTCAGCTTTTGCGCAAAATTGCATCATTTTCCTGGCGTACCAAGGAACCCGATTCCAATCCGTCTCGTATGATCTCGATCAATGACTCGTGATCGTGTGGTTCAAATTGACCCAATAGTTCATTTAGATCCATGGATTGCCCCAGGGGCAATATATTCATTAGCGAGTGGGTCAGGTCCTTCTTAGAGGCACGATCCCTTGAACGACAAACTGAACATGTCCCACAATCTCTTTTAAGTTCCTGACCGAAGTATTCGACCAATTGACGTTGTTTACAAACCCGGTCGTTGTTCACATAATCGATCACAGACCTCAAACGCTCCTTCTTGGCTCGTACTCTTTGATCAATGAGATTTCGATCGATCCTCAGGTATTTCTCGGGCTCCCTGGCCTGGTGGAAAAGCAGTACAGGAAGGGTCGTTGCAGGTGAATATTCAAGGATGGTGCGATGCTGGAGGTATTGCAGACCTTTTTTTACCTCGTCCTTGGAGGTTCCCAATTGTCTGGAAAGTCCATAGAGGTCTAGTCGAACCGGCTCTGACATGATTCCGGGATGAAGCCGTAAAAGGGATCGGGTCAGATCCTCATATCTTGGATTCTGAACCTGAAAATGGTATAGATCCTCTGCATCTACCATAAATTGGCCAAGGTCCTTTCCCTGTCCACGTTCCTGAAATGTAAGTACACCTTGAGCTTCAAGGAATTTCAGACCCTGATACACCTTTCCTGGGCCAAGAGAATATTTCTGGGTAAACGCCTCCATATCCAGAGGATAGGACTCGCCTTGACCGGATCCAAAGGCGATCTGAAAGTGGTTTCCAAGAGCTTTATATAAGTTTCGGATGAAACCCTCATCCGGAAGATAATCAAGCACCCAACTTGATATTCGAGCTTCATCATCTGGCCCGTGGAATAAGATGCATTCAGAGGGCTTGCCATCCCGACCTGCACGACCTGCTTCCTGAATATAACTTTCCAGGTTCTCAGGAAGATCAAGGTGAAATACCCATCGGACATCCGGTTTGTCAATTCCCATTCCAAAAGCCGTGGTGGCGGCCATCACTAGTTCATTGCTCTGTTGCCATTCCCTTTGTCTTTTTCCGCGCTCCTCTCTGGAAAGACCTGCGTGATAGTATGAACTCGGAATTCCCATTTCCCCAAGAATGCGAGCGGTCTCGCTGGCCAATCGTCGGGTCCGAACATAGATCAACCCGGTCGCTGGTGCTTCTTTATAGAGTTGGGCCAACATCTGCCATTTTCTTTCTGTGTGAATGACCCGAAAATGGAGATTGGGGCGAAAAAAGGATCCTTCGATCAGGGTGGGTGTCTGTAAATGAAGTCTTTGGGTGATATCATCGACCACCTTTGGTGTGGCGGTAGCGGTCAGGGCAAGAAAGGGTGCATCTGTCAGGTCCCTGAGCTCGGGGATCTTAAGAAAGGAGGGGCGGAAATCATATCCCCACTGAGAGATGCAATGCGCTTCGTCAATGGCAATGAGGTTGACATTCATTTGTTTGATACGCTCGCGGACGATCTCCGTCTGCAGTCTTTCAGGACTGAGATAAAGGAATTTTACCTGGCCGAACTTGCAACTTTCAAGCGTTTCATCGATCTGTCGGGGGGTCATTCCGGAACTAAGGGATCGGGCTTTGATCCCGCGACTCTCAAGATCCTCCACCTGATCCTCCATCAAGCTGATCAGAGGAGAAACCACAATGCATATCCCTTCCAGAGTCAACCCCGGAACCTGATAACAAATGGATTTCCCACCACCAGTGGGAAGAAGGGCAAAGGTGTCCTTTCCTGATAGGACGGATTCGACCACTTGCTCCTGATTCTTTCGGAATCCAGGATATCCCCAATATTCATGCAGGATATTTAGGGCCGATCTCATCATGCGACTTTCAAATGTTGAAGAATGAATTTCGTCCGGGTCTCAATATCGGACCTCGGAACTTCAATGATCCGGTATCCGAATCTTTTATACGTAGAACACAATTGATGATGAATTCCTTCCACCTCCAACCAGGATTCCCTTCGTTCATTATCCAGAATATGGATCTCTTTCCAGGGCGGAGTAATGAAGACATCCTTCATGTAAAGGTCCATGCGAAGGGTCTCTTCCCATTTTTCAGGTATTCGTTTGGGGTAGAGCATTTCAAGGTAGGCGATGGTATCCAGAAGGCTGCGATCGTAGAAACTGGGCCCCTTTGGGGCTGCTTCGAATTGTTTTTTTCTTTCCTTCCAGATCAGATGGCTGAAACCCATTAGATCCTTCCAGGGCAAAAGGTCCGTACCTTCATCCAATGCCCTTCGGATCCACTCTCGAGAGATCTCTTCAAAAACGGGATAACCACTTTGGCGGATTGAATTCAGCAAGGTGGACTTTCCTGTGCCTGGTCCTCCGGTGATCACCCATCTTTGCTTTTCCCTCGTCATCAGATCAATCCTCTTGACTTCAGTTCGAAATACTTATTCAGTGCGTTGACGGTCAGTTCCTCTGGTTCTGTAAAGACGGTCTGTATTCCATGCCTTTGAAGGATATCCACCATGGATCGCCGTTGTCGACTCAGGTTCAATGCGCTGACCCTTTCATAGACCCCTTCGATCTCGTTTTCCTCTTCATCAGCGAAAGCTTCTACCTCTGGATTTCGGAAGAACACTATGATCAGCAGATGTCGTTTGGAAAGACTGACCAATAAGGGTAGGTCTCGCTCCAAGGAATGGATACTTTCAAAATTGGTGAAGAGCATTAGAAGGCTTCTCCGGGTGATCTGCCCACGGGTGAACCGGAACAGGTCCTCAAAATTGGATTCTTTTTTGCTCTCGGTCTCTGCATACAGGGATTCGAACAAGATTTGAAGCTGCCGTGGTTTGCTGCTCGGTGGAATGTAGGTTTCCACACGGTCACTGAAGCTGATCAGTCCGATCTGGTCACCTTTCTTTAGAGACACATTGCTGATGACCAAACTGGTGTTGATGGCATGGTCGTAGAGACTGAGGCCGTGAAAGGGAGTACGCATACTTCGACCCTTGTCAATGACACAATAGACGGGTTGTGCGCGTTCATCGGTATATTGGTTGACCATCAGATCATTGTGTCGGCCGGTGGCTTTCCAATTGATGGAGCGATAATCATCTCCACGGACGTAATTCTTGATCTGCTCGAACTCGTAACTGTGGCCGATCCTACGGATCTTCTTCACACCAAATTGAGGGTTGAGATTCTTTCGACTTGCGATCTCAAATTTTTTTACCTGAATGACGGATGGATATACCTTCACTGTACGAGATAACGGGATGCGGATCCTTCTCCGAAATACCCCAATGGGACCAGATATCATCACCAGCAGGTCTCCAAACGAATACTCTCCCCTCCGAACAGGATGGATGTAGGTCTGGAACGCATGAACTCCACCTGAAACCAGGTTCAGTGAGAGGATGGGATCACGAAGTTGAAGTTGCTCAGGGAATTCATCTATGACCCGAAGGGAAAGTTTGAAGGAGGATGAATTCTCGAATTGGTAGGCCACTTCATTTTCCTCTCCCAATGAAAGGATATCATGAACCTTTCTCCTTCCCAAGATCCGGGTAGAGGGGTGGAAGATCATCAGGATATCTGATAATAGAATCACCGTGATGACCCAAAATATTCCAATAGCAATAGAGAAGAGAGCGGGAAAATAAAATGCTACAACGAAGATCACCAGAAGGGCGAAAACCGTCCATATGAATCTCTGGGTGGCAAATATGTCTCTAAACCATGCCATCAACGAGGGATCTCGATCGTCTGGATCTGAGCATCAAGAATCTCACGAAGGGTAACCCCTTCCATTTCCCTTTCGGGGGATAGGAGCAATCGGTGGTTCAAGACCGGATAGACCACTCGTTTGATATCATCTGGTGTGACGAACTCACGCCCTTGAAGGGTAGCATACGCTTTGGCGGCCTTCATGATCGCTAAACTGGCCCGGGGCGAGGCACCGAGGAAGAGATCCGGTGATTGACGGGTTGTATGGATCAATTGGGCGATGTATTTGATCAGATCATCCGAGATCCTGACCCTTTCTACGGTCTTTCTGAAGGTTTCAAGATCCGTTCGATCGATCACGGGAATGACCTCTTCCTGGACCTTTTGGGTGAAATCCTCCTTGAACCGGGAAAGGATCTGCATCTCTTCTTCCAGGCTGGGATAATCGACCATGATCCGAAAGAAAAACCGATCGAGCTGTGCTTCGGGAAGTTTATAGGTGCCTTCTTGCTCCACAGGGTTTTGCGTGGCCAGAACAAGAAATGGCCCTTCCATTCTCCGCCTTTGACCATCGATGGTGATCTGTCGTTCTTCCATGACCTCGAAAAGAGAGGATTGGGTCTTAGCCGGGGCCCGGTTGATCTCATCGATAAGGACCACATTGGAGAATATGGGCCCCTCTTTGAATTCAAATGAGGATTCCTTCATATTGAACACATTGGTACCCAATACATCAGCTGGCATCAGATCGGGCGTGAACTGAATGCGGCTAAAATCGACATTGAGAATTCGTGCAAATAACTTGGCGGTCATTGTCTTTGCGATCCCTGGAACTCCCTCGATCAAGGCGTGACCGTCACAAAGTAGGGTGATGAACAATTCTTCCATCAGGTTATCCTGACCAATGATGACCTTTCGCATCTCACCTCTTAAGCGATCATACGCATTGGCGATCTCCATGATCGATGGATCGATCCTTAGGGTCTCCTTTTCCGAGGGATTGTCCTCTTGTCGATCGTCAGTGGAATGGTTCGGATCCAATGAGGATCTATGCTCATTTTCGTTCTCCAACGGGATATTTTCTTCGCTCATTTGCGAGTTGTTTTAACAGTAATACTCTTAAGTTGAATAGTTCTTTCAATTCCCAGGCCTCTAGTGAGGTCCTTTCGCGTTTTTGATCCAGAAATGCCAGTCTTTGAATGATCTTTCTTCCAGAGGGAAAAATATGGATGAGTTGATCCCATTCTTCCTTTTTCCCCGAAAAAGAACTGAAACGGAATCTTCTACGAACAAAGGAATGAAGGTCGATAAAAACTTCTCTTGCCATCCGGTTATGATCGGGTCGTTTGAAACGAAGCTTGCCCAATGCCTTTGCGAAGGAAAGCGTATTGTTGGTCAAGGGTGGAATAGGAGGAATGACCTTTTGGGTCCGCCTGGATTGAAGGACCACATAACCCAAAGCCCCAATCAATAGAATGTACCAGGCCCAACGCAATGCAGGTTCTGAAAGGATGAAACTCAAAGGACTTTGGAAGTTGGGGAGTTGATTTTGCATCCAGAATGGATTTTCCCAATTCCTCTCCCGTTTATCTATGATCAAGGGTCGAGATGGAAGAAGTTTTAGAAAGGCATCCAGATGATCACCATATCCATCCTCTTTTACCAGGATATTGGTGAATGCAAAGGCACCCACGTGCAGGATGAAGCTGCCTTTTCCTCGCTGGATCCTGATGAGATCCGGATGGTTGTCCAGATAGCCCACCTCAGTATAGGAAAGACCCAAACGCTTCATCTTCAAAGGGTCAATGAACTCCCAATTCCTGGAATACGCACTGTCGATCACCTGATAAGATACCGGAAATGAAACTTCATCGATTCGGTAAACCACATGCTGTCCTGATTCGGTTGAAACAACTCGGAGTCTATCACGAAGATCTCTTTCCAGGGTCCATTGGAAATCATGGATCACAGAATCCATTTGATCCCTGTCACTCCAGTTGAACCTTGATCGAATGGTATCTGGAAAGATGACCGCAGAATCGGCTTCATAAGCGAGCCATTTCTTGATGAGCTCGACCGAGTCTTTGGAGAAAGCTAAGTTAAAAAGGAGGTTTTCCGGAGGGTTGGGGGTCAAAAAGACCACTGTCCCCCCTTCTTCGGCATGTTCAAGGATGGCGTTCAGATCCTTTTGATCCGGATAGGTGTAATTTCCATAGAATAGGAGGGTGGTTCTGGACTTATCTTCTTGTAGGATCTCTGTAAGGTCATCATCGTCCGAAAGGAAAGTGACCTCTTGATCTTCGATAGAGGTTTCCATTAGCTCCGTGAAGTACTTCATATCGTAAGGCTGGTCACCGTCAGGACGGAGATAAACGCCCCATTGATATCCCTGATCCCTGCCAAAGATCAAGAAAAGGCCTGCTAGAACGATCAGGACTGTGAAGATCAATATTCCCCATTTGGTCCTATCCATGGATCTGAAGCTCTTGGTGAAGATCGTTGAACATGGGTTCCAGATTCAAATAGAGCCTTTTATCGACCGGGATCTCGCCATACCAGTGTTCTTCGAACTCGAGAGTGGAGACCTTGAAAGAATCGAAGAAGGGTCTCTCCTTCAATTCATAAAGGTAATCTCCGTTGGTCTTATGCTTTTTCCATCGGATGAACCCTCCTTGATCCAGCTCCTGGAGCACCTTTAGGTATTGAACCCGAAGCGCTTCTCTGTAATTCCCCTTTTCCAACAGCTGATTCAGTAGGTGGTCAAGATCAGCGGATCGAAGGTTTTCTTCTGCTTGTCCGATGCTAGAGACCCTAAATCGGGTTCTTTTGACCGGCCCATTGGATTCAAGGGTCCAGGTGATGATCCGATAAAGGAGATAAAGCAGGATACCGGCAATCAATATGTAAACAAGGATCCTCATCCACGAAATATCCACTTTCGGAGGTGAATTGAATTGAATGTTCTTCCTTTCTCGGGGTCTTTCTTCCGAATAGTCAATTTCTTTCCGCATTTCCTGCCAGGAATCACGATCCAATGACGGGGGTGAATCATTTCCAGCTTCCGAGAATGTGGAGACCAATAGAAGGAGGATCAATATTTGGATCACTCTAACCCGCACGGTGGAAGAATCTTTTTGGTTTTATGGTGGAAATACGATCCATAAGTTCATTTGCTTCGGTGATCTCTCTAAAAGAAAAGAAGGCCACTTGATATCCGGTGACGAAAAGAGAAAGTACGAGCCACCAGACAAATACAAAGATGGTCACCATCAAGAATTCGATCATTGTACTTGATACCGTTTCAGAAAAGCCAACGAAATCATTACTCAGTTCAAGGATCAGATACATGAGTGGGGAGGTGACCATAAAAATGACCAATAAGCCCAAAAGGGTCAACAGCAAGGTCAAGGCCGATAATTTTGCGGCATTGGAGAGGATCAAACCCAACGACCTCCTGAGGATCGGCTGAGATTCTATAAATGCACTCAATGCAGCTTGGGATAAGATTGGCAAAAGGATCAGGATCCAAAAGGGTAGGTACCACAGTCCGGAAAAGAATGGCAAAAGAGAAATGGAAACAGATAGAAGCAGGATGGGGATTCGTTTCCATGGAAAACGTACTTGTCCTGCTGGGTGATAAGGCAAAATGAATCGGTTGGCAGAAAAGACCAACAACTGGGTGATCAGCAACGACCACAGAGGAAAGAACCAGGGGAATTGAGAAAAGTGATAGGTCTCAAAGAACGCCCCCAGACTGGTGAACGTACTTCGGATTAGATCCAGGATCACTTCTAGGATAAACGTACTTATCCCTGCGTTCATCCCTCGGATACCTGAGAAATGGTCTCCGTTATAGAGAAATTGAATGACGATGGCTATAGGGATGGAAAAAGCCAATGCGAGTAACAAACTACGGCCCAATTGCCCCTTGATGATCAGGATCAACTGATAGATGATGCCTCCATTTGAACGTATTCCTGTGAGTTCGGGTTTTGGGGTAGGTAGGAGGTCCGATCGATCCACGGGCGCATCCGTCTCTTGCTTAGGTCCTTTGTAAAGAGGTAGGATCACGAAGTAACCCAGGATAAGGATCAGGGAAAAGAGGATGATGGAAATTCGGATCACCCAATGCATATTGTCGAATCTTGTAAAGAAACTCTCAATAAAGGCAGCTAGGACGATCAATGGCGCGATACCAAGCATGATCTTCATCCCACGGGTGAACGATCTCCTCAATGCAAATCCACGCGGGAAGTTACCGGGAAAGATCAATCCTCTGGACAATGTGAATCCCCCTGCGCCCGCGAGGATGATACAGGAGATCTCGATCGTTCCATGTTGCCATATGGTCAGAAAGGAGGGCCAGAACAATCCCTTTTCGATGAAGAAGTATTGAAATACGCCAACCATTACCCCATTTCGGAGCAGGATCCCAAGGGTACCAAGGCCAAATAGCATCCCCAGAACAAAGGTGAAGATCGAAACTTGAAGATTGTTGTACCCGATCATCAGAAACATTTCAAAGGGATCGCTATCCTTATATACCCCTAATGGATCACCTCTGAGGATGTTATCCTCGGTCATTTTCACATAATCCGGCCCCAGGATCTGTCGTGCAAAATCGGGTTCATGAAAAGAGGAGAAAACGCCGACAAGAAGGGCCAAAAGAAAAATTCCGAAGCTCAGATAAATGGTTCGCCTTTCCTCAAACAGAATATGTGGAAGGTCATCCGTCCAGAAGGTCTTGAACTTATGAAATTGAAATCGCCGGGTTCGGAACACTTTCCCAAAGATCAAGCGAGCCACACTATTCAGATACAGGCGAACACTTCGCCTTGGGTAGTGGGTTTGTGAATAACTCAGATCATCGGTGACCTGAAGGAAAAGATCCCCTAGATCTGTTTCCTTGGACCGCTTCTTGTCAGATAGGACACCTTCAATGTCCTTCCAACGATCCTTGTTCCTATGGATGAATTCTGATTCTTTCATTGGGGCCGACGCAAAATAGGAATACAGTTTGAATATTGTGGTAAATTGTCGCCCTATGTCCATGGTCAACGTTATAACGCCCCAAAATGTCGAGGTTGAATATGACCTTGCTGGAAGTGCTTCCAGGATCATGGCATTGGTGCTCGATCAGATCATTATCGTTTTCTCTTTTTTGATCCTTGGCTTCCTTATGGCAGCTGTGTTCCCTGAGCAATGGTTAGGATACATCTTCTTCTTTACCTTATTACCGATCTACCTGTTCTATTCACCGTTTTTTGAAATGGTCAATTTCGGGCAGACACCGGGTAAGAAGATGATCGGGATCAAGGTGGTTCGGATCGATGGTCAGGAGGTTGGATGGATGCAATCGCTTTCGCGTTGGATCTTCCGGATATTGGACATTTTCGTCACAGCAGGGGGTTTGGCCCTTCTGCTGATCAATAGCAATGAACGGAAACAACGATTGGGCGATGTAATGGGAGGTGCAATGGTCATTCGGGAATACAAAGCTGTTAATGTGTCTCTTGATCGACTCATTCATTTGAAGACCACCGAAGATTACAAGGTTCATTATCCATTGGTAACACGATTGCGCGAGGAAGATGTGGTTTTGATCAAATCAGTTCTCGATCGAAACGATCGATACGGGAATGAGGCGCATCGGAAGGCGGTTCGTGAATTGGCCAAAAAGTTAGTAGATATCCTCGGGGTGGAGCCCCAAGAAAAGAGAAACGAGGATTTCCTTAAGAAAATGGTGAACGATTACGTGGTCCTTACCCGCTAATACCTAATACCCAACTTTCTAAATAGAAATCCCATCAACCAGGCTGGCCCTATCAGGAGAAATTGAAGGTCCTTCAGGAAACTCGGTTTTTTCCCCTCGATCTTGTGACCAATGAACTGGCCGATCCAGGCCAAGATGAATAAGAACAAGGATGATTGCCAAACGGGAAGGGGCAAGGATCGTAGAAGCGTGACCCCAAAAAGACAAAGTATACTGAAAAGAGCGATCCCCAAGAACATGGTGAAACTTAACCGGAGATAAAAGATCCATCCCAGGATGAGCACCACCGTTCCCCAATGAATGAATGGAGAGAGAGAAGGAGGAAAAAGTCCCTTTAAGCCTTCGGAAGGAATACTGGAGAACAAGGCGATCACGCAAAAGAAGATCACCGGAACACAGATCCAATGGATCATTTTATTGGTTGCATTCTGATGGCTTTCTCCATATTCAGCAAACCATTGGTCAAGCGACTTCATAAAAGTTATTTTTGTCAAAATATAGCAAATTGACCAACGAAGTAACCCCGAAAATCAATCTCAGGATGGAAGACAAGTATGAAAAGTTGAAAGAGCAATTGAATGCGGGAACAAGTTGGCCGTCAGTTTATATGTTCAAATTCATCGTTCCTGCAGACAATCAAAAGATCGCCCAGGTCGAGAATCTCTTCAACACCACCGAAGCGGAAGTGACCATGAGAACCTCCAAGAATGGGAATTTCATCAGCATCACAGCTAAAGAGATGATGATGAGTGCGGACAAGGTTATCGAGAGATACCGACAGGCAGAGGGAATCGAAGGTTTGATCTCTCTTTGATCAGAACTCCGATTTAAAGTGAAATTTGATATCTGGGAATTTCTCCTGGGTCATCTGAAGACTGAAGGCACTATCTGCCAAAAAGACAAGGTGTCCATATTTATCCTCGGCCAGATAGCGATTCTTTAACTTTTTGAATTCGTCCATCTGCTTTTCATTATGGCTATCCACCCAACAGGCCTTGAAAGCAGGAAATGTCTCGTAGGTGCACTTCGCTCCATACTCGTGCTCAAGACGGTATTGAATGACCTCGTACTGCAAGGCCCCCACCGTCCCGATGACCTTGCGGCCGTTGTTGATCAATGTGAATAGCTGAGCCACTCCTTCGTCCATAAGCTGTTCGATGCCCTTTGCCAGTTGTTTTGCCTTCATGGGATCCGCATTATTGATGAAGCGGAAGTGCTCTGGGGAGAAACTGGGGATACCGGTGAAATGCAGATCCTCACCAGATGTCAGGGTGTCACCGATCCGGAAGTTTCCCGTATCATGTAACCCAACGATATCGCCGGGGAACGCATCATCCACAACCTCCTTTTTACTGGCCATGAATGTGGTCGGACTGGAGAATTTCAACGTCTTGTTGATTCGAGTGTGAAGGTAATTGGTATTTCTTTCGAACTTCCCGCTCACAACCTTGACAAAGGCGATACGGTTACGGTGTTTGGGGTCTATGTTAGCATGGATCTTGAAAACAAATCCACTGAAACCTTCCTCATTGGGTAATACCTCACGCTCTTCTGCCCGTTTTGGAAGAGGGGAGGGGGCGATCTCAACGAAGCAATCCAACAGCTCGCGGATTCCAAAGTTGTTCAGGGCAGAGCCAAAGAAAACCGGGGCCACCTCTCCACGTAGGTATGCACTCTTATCGAAATCGGGATAGACTCCTTGTACGAGCTCCAATTCCTCTCGAAGGGTTTTGGCGGCTTCCGGGCCTACCTGCTTGTCGATCTCGGGGTCGCTGACATTGTCGATCTTGAAGGACTCAGATACCTTTTGCTTATTATTCTGAAGATACAGGGCAAGATTCCCTTCCCACATATTGTAAACGCCTTTGAATCGCTGTCCCATTCCGATGGGCCATGAAAGGGGAGTTACCGGAAGATCCAGTTTTTGCTCGATCTCATCCAGAAGGTCGAAGGCATCTTTCCCCTCCCGGTCCAACTTATTGATGAAGACGATGATGGGAGTGTTCCTCATTCGGCAAACCTGTACCAGTTTCTCGGTCTGAGCCTCAACCCCTTTGGCGACATCAATGACCACGATCACGCTGTCCACGGCAGTAAGGGTCCGATAGGTATCCTCGGCAAAATCCTGGTGACCCGGGGTATCCAGAATATTGATCTTCTTATTCTTATACTCAAAACCCATGACCGAAGTGGCCACAGAGATCCCACGCTGCTTTTCGATCTCCATGAAATCAGAAGTGGCCGTCTTCTTTATTTTATTCGACTTGACGGCACCAGCCTCCTGAATGGCACCCCCGAATAAAAGGAGCTTTTCGGTGAGGGTGGTCTTACCTGCATCCGGATGGGAAATGATCCCGAAGGTGCGACGTTTTTCGATCTCTTTCTTGAAGTTCATGGGTTCCTCCTGTTTCTAAGGCCGGCAAAGATAATGGAAGTAAGTTTTTCGAACTTTCTATATTTGAATGTTGTTTAACCAGAAACATCGAAAGTTTAAACACGAAATCGCCGCCCATTCACAGGAGATATGATACGTAAATATTCAATCAAGGATCTGGAGCATTTGACAGGGATCAAAGCGCATACCATTCGGATTTGGGAACAGCGCTATAATATCATTGAGCCCAGTCGGACCGATACGAACATACGGTACTATGTGGACAGTGATCTCAAGCGTTTGTTGAATATCAGTGTTCTAGTGAACGGAGGTTTACGGATCTCCAAAGTAGCAAAGATGTCATCCCTGGAAATTCAGGACGCAGTTCTTGACAAGGCGAGGTATGAAGGGAGCTATTCCACTCAGGTCAATGGACTTAAGATCGCCATGCTCGATTTTAATGAGGACCTCTTTGAGACCATCTTCAATCAAAGTATGATCAAGTTTGGCTCTGATGAGACCTTCCGAAGTATCATCGGTAGTTTCATAAAGGAAGTTGGAGTGCTTTGGCAGACCAATGCTATCTCTGTGGCTCATGAACACTTCGTCAGTAATATCATTCGGCAAAAACTTTTTTCGGCCATCGACCAGATCCCATCCGTTTCCGATAAAGAAGCGCAGCGATTTCTTCTATACCTTCCTAGCCAGGAACTTCACGATCTCGGCTTACTTTACCTTCACCTGATCCTAAAAAGACGTGGATTCAAGGTGGTGAATCTAGGACAGAGTTGTCCTCTGGAATACCTCAAAGAAGTTCACCACAAGGTGAAGTTCGATTACCTGATCTCCATTTTCACCACCAATCCATATGATGATGAGATGGACGACTACCTCCGTAATCTCGTTGCTGAGTTTCCGGATAAAATGACAGAATTTCTATTTGCGGGATTCCAGCTTCGCGAATACCAGTGGTCCGGAAAGGACAACAGGGTGCATGTTTTCAGGTCAATGGACCAACTGGTCCGATCGCTTCCCGTGCCCACAGAGGCTGTTTAACAAAAATTACAAAATGTTAAACAAAAATTTGGTTAACGATCTCTTTTTTGTTTAAATTTGAGGTATCAAACGTTAAACAATGTTTAACCACTAAACCTCAAGAGATGTCAGCATCTGATTTCGGAAATATCGTTCACAGCCACAGCCCTTTTCTTAAGCAACTTGCCTTGAAATTGACCCGTCAAATGGAGGAGGCTGAAGACCTGCTTCAGGAGACCATGTACAAGGCGATCAAGAATCGTGATAAGTATCGCGACGGAACGAATCTCAAAGGATGGCTGTACACCATCATGAAGAATACCTTCATCAACAATTATCGCAAAAAGAAAAATCAGAACACCTTTGTTGATGACACGGATAATCGATACTTCATCAATCAGGGTGTCTCCGAGAAAGCTGAGACGACCGATTCCATTGTAGATCAAGAGTATATCATGGCCCAGATCGACACAATTGAGAGGAATTATGTCGAGGCATTCATGATGCATTACAATGGTTACAAATACGAAGAAATTGCCGAAATTTTAGGCATTCCATTGGGAACCGTGAAGAGCAGGATCTTCCTTGCGAGGAAGAAGATGATGGAAAAGCTTTCTGATTACAGATTCTAATCGACCCATTCATTGAAGCGAGCAATTGTTATCGGTTCGGGATTCTCCGGTCTATCGGCGGCTACCCATTTG
>JAJLJK010000301.1:0-3238 GCA_033844885.1 Bacteroidota bacterium
CAGTATGCCCAATCGGCCGTATTCACCCCTTCTGACTTCGCCTTTCCCAATAATCAGATCAAGGCGGAAGCTACTCCAAATACCGAAATGACCCTGGTGGTGGATGTGGATCTGAGTTTGTTGAAGGAACTCCATGAATACGGTAGTGTCCATACCCTCAAGGACCGCAGAAAGGATCTCTATGATCTTCGGTTGGTCGGGAAAAAGAAGGAATGACTTTCGTACCTTGATAGGCGTAAATCGCCAACCCAATGAACGGTTCTATGGTCATCCACCGCTCCTTAACGATCAGTTTGGGAGTTCTAGCCTGGATCACCCTTTCATCCCCTACCCTTTTGACCGATGTGTATATCTGCAAGGGACCTCAATCCAAGCGGTACCATCTCGATCAGAATTGTCGTGGCCTTCGAAATTGTAGTACCCGGGTATACAAGGTGTCTTTGGAAGAAGCGCAAAGGATGAAAAGGACACTTTGTGGGTTCGAGGATTGATCTTTTTCACCTTGGAGTGGTTAGAGTGATACTGATCCTATGATGGCGATGACAACCACCTTACCTTTGTGTTCCGAAATTGAATGACCATGGCAGGTGCCCTGGGCGTGTTTGCCCTCCTACTTTTGTTCATGTTCCTGATCGACCTGTACTTTTATCAGGGGGTTCGGACCATTTTCTATCGAAAGCTATGGGTTCCCGTCATCTTTTGGTCAATCACTGGATTGGGGTATGCCTATGTGCTCTATACCCTTACTGCTTTTGATCCAGCAGCCAGTCCCCGAAAGGTGATCAATCCGTTTATTGGGTATTTCATCCTGTTTTACATCCCCAAATTGCTGGTCATCATTCTCCTTCTATCGGAGGATCTTTTTCGGATCTTCTGGGGAGGTGTTCGAGCCTTGCGGCGGAAGATCACCGGGTCGAAAGCAAAACCCCTACCTGAACATTCCGGGCCGACCATTCCTTCGCGTCGGAAATTCATCAGTCAGGTGGCTCTTGGCTTGGCTGCTGTCCCCTTCGGGTCGATCATGTATGGGATGTGGAAAGGAAAGTATGATTTCAGGGTTCTCCGAAAGGTGATCTATTTTGACGATCTCCCCGATGCCTTTGATGGCTTTGTCATTGCTCAGTTATCTGACGTTCACTCTGGTAGTTTTGACGATAAGGAAAAGGTTCAATACGGCGTGGATCTCCTGAACGAGCAAAAGGCCGACCTATTCGTTTTCACCGGAGATCTGGTCAACAATCGAGCGGAGGAAATGATGAAGTGGATGGACACCTTTGGTTCCATTCGTGCTCCATTTGGACAATTCTCGATCCTCGGCAACCATGATTATGGAGATTACGTGACATGGTCCTCTGATGAGGCCAAGGAAGCCAACATGGAAGACCTTTACAAGGTGCATCAAGACCTAGGTTTCGATCTATTGCGGAATGAACACAGGATCCTGGAAAAGGATGGCCAGAAACTCTTGCTGGCCGGGGTTGAGAATTGGGGGCATCCTCCATTCCCACAAAAAGGAGATCTGGACAAGGCATTGAAAGGTGCTCCGGAGGACGCATTCACCGTTCTGTTATCTCATGATCCCACACACTTTGACGAAAAAGTAAAGGTCCATTCCCACAAGGTTCACCTGACCTTGAGTGGACATACTCACGGAATGCAATTCGGGATCGAGATCCCCGGTTGGATCAAGTGGAGCCCGGTCAAATACCGATACCCAAAATGGGCCGGTTTGTATGAGGATCTAGGTAAGTTTCTCTATGTGAATCGTGGATTCGGATATCTGGCATTCCCCGGCCGTGTGGGAATATGGCCTGAGATCACCCTTCTGGAACTCAGGAAGGCCTAGACCGCTCGAAATACCGCAAATGGGGTCACATTTTTGAAGGACGGTTCAGGACCTCAAAGGGCACCGCATCCTTTCAAATCCCTTTACTATCTCAAAAAACTTCAGATGTGTTATATTAGACCACATTAAAAATCAACGAACTATGAGATATATTGTCATATTTATCATCGGTTTTTTCATGTTTGGATGTGAGCCTCAACAACCAAAAGAACCGATCCAGGAGCTTCCTTCAATTGACGTTCAAGCTGAGATGCAGGCAATTGAGGATCTGAGGGATATGTTTGAGAAGAATATCAAAGAGCAGAAATACGAGAATTTACGTCCTCTGGCCACCAAGGATGTAAAGACCATTGGTCCAGGGATGGTTGAATGGGCTGAAATGTACCGTTTACGCGGTGAGCGTGGACTATTCCCCTATGACAGCATTGTCATGCACCCCACAGAGACCATATTGTTGAACGATTCCATGGCCTATGATTGGGGTTCAAGCACCGTTTACACCTCCGACGAGGATGGAAATGTCATTGTGCTTAGAGACTCCTTTCTGGTCATTCTGAAAAAAGAGGACGGCCAGTGGAAGGTTCACCGTGAAGTGGCTTCAGGAAAGGTTATGGATCAAGATGTCAAGACCGAAGAAGTGGATAATGAAGGATAATAATGGCAAAGGGGATTCCTAGCTAGGACCATTCCCTTTCATCCTTTCAATATTCCTCAAGTCGGCCCATTCAAGCTTTCACCTTCAACTTTCAACCCTCAACCTTCAACCCCAAGCAGATCATCCATGGTTTGTTGAGAAACTGAATGGTAATTGGGTCTTGCTTTGGAATAGATCTCCCGTGCACGATCCAATTGTTCGCTCTCCTTCATAGCTCGGTAAGTAGGCGTAAGGAATTTGCGTCGACCAACATGGATCAGGAAATCTTCCACTGCCGGATAAATTGGCATGTAGTGATGTCGGATGGTGGGTTGGAACCACGCAGCCAGGATCTCTGCATTTCCGCTATTGGTAAACCCGTAGGCTTTATCCAGAGCGGTCAATTGCTCAAGGGTCACGTCCTTAGGAATACGGTTGATAAAGTGGAGCCACTCATGCGTGGTCCACAAATCTGTAGTATCCGCAGGTGGCAAAGACCCGTTTTCAACAAAGGTTGTAAGGACCTTTTCTACCCTTTGGAACCGATCACTTTGTGGATGGGGTGCATTGGCAGGTAGCCCAGCGCCATAGACCCAGGCGTGAAGATCCACATCGGTGATCTGTTTTTCGCTTAGTAAGCTATCCTTGAGCAAAGAAAGGAACCTTTCGGTATCCATGCTCTGGAACTTGTAGGTCTCGAAATACTCTCTCAAGAACGAGTCCCATTCTTCTCGACCTACGGTTTCTTCCAAAAGCCG
>JAJLJK010000302.1:0-2088 GCA_033844885.1 Bacteroidota bacterium
GTGGCACTTTCCTGATGGGCTTTCCAGTGGAATTTGAACAGGTTCACCTGGTTTGGGTCATTTGTGATGGCATGATGTGCACTTACCGTGGCGTGAAGAAGCCAGGATTCATTCATGGCATCCAAGAGTCCACCATTGTTCATGGTACAATAGGAAGTGCCATAGAGTTTGTGCACGCCTCCATAGTCCTTTTCACCCGAACTAGACCATTGTTCGATCCTGTAAAGGACGGAATCCAGTTCGTCGCATAGGTCTGAGTAGCGTTGTGGGCAGATCTTACCCAGATCCAAGGCATATTGAAGTTGACGGGCGAGGTTCTCAGCACATTGGGCGTACCAAAGCTCTTTCGTATTCAACTGGAGGTAGTCATTGTAAACCTCTCTTGCTAGAAAGATCAATCGATCAGGAATGTCAAGAACCCCTTCCCGCATTAATTGATTGGACCATAACGAAACCTTATACGCAAATAGTCCAGGAGCGGCAAAGAAGATGAATAGGGGAAGATCCCTTGCCACATAGGTCATTTGATGATCGTTGAGGCTTACCGTATTCATCATCTTATGAAGTCTGAGGAGATATTCCCTTACCCCATCAATACTGGTAAAAGAGTTGAATTGAATGACGTTATAATTGGCTTGTGGCAAGAACCTTAGAACCAAAGGAGTGGCTTCGGGAATCCTTTTCAGAATCATGTGAAGTTCCTCCACATTCAATTTCACTTCACTGCGAATCCTACGATAAGCATTACTCAGATCCACACAAAGGTTTTCACTGATCCATTGTGGCAATTTTTCTCCGGGAGGGAGGAGCTTTGAAAGCTCGGTGAAGAATTTGGACTGATTGAATTTCATATGGCTGGGTTTTGATTTTTGGCAGTTACTGCCTACTAGATCATTATATAGGCATAAAAGACCTTGCGCCAAGGTAGTTATTTTTTTCAAATTTGGATCTCAATCAAAAAGTTCCAGCAATGAAAAATCATTACCTATCCATGGCAGGCGGATTGGCACTAGCTTTTCAGTTCACAGGCCAAGCACAGAATCCTAGCTACCTTTTGGTGCATAGTGTAAAGGTCAAGACAGAGACCTTTACGTTATTTCCACCGGATCTAGACCCAGCTGACATTCCGGTGATGCAGTACGAAGCGATCAAGCCGAGTACGGAGGAGAAGACCATAATCACTCGTGTGGATGATCAGTACAACCAAATTCTGGAAGTGGTCATAGATACCTTGTCCAGAGCGGAAGAATGGATGGAGGTTCCGCATCGCATCCTGACAACCCCAAACGGTATCTCTGCTTTTACCACCACAGGAGATAGATTGTTTTCCGAACCGCTTTCAGAAGAAGAAAGGGCTCTTCAAGAAGAGGCATCACAACAGATTCGAGAAGAAGGATATCATCCGGGTTTTCCTGTTTTCCCATATCCCGATTCGGTGGTCCTTAATGAATTTCGAACGCAAGGCCATATGGTCAGTCATCCCGCTTCAGGAATGGTCCGAGTGGATTTTTCAGGAGGAGGATTTCTTCAGTTTGACAGGCAGAATTTGGTGATCTCTGAAGGATTTGACGGAGAAGAAGAGTTCACAGAGATCCATCATAAATATGTCTATGATGAAGATTACGGATATCTCCCCTATGGTGATACGGAGCTGTTGAGTCGAAAGAATGATACCCTTGGCTTGATCATGGTCACTCAGAGGACCTACTCGGAACACCAGATCCAGGACAATGGGATTTTACAGAAAGCTGAGGAAGAACGAAATGGCGATGTGAAGTTCTATCCCATTCCAATCGAATCAGACCTCACGGTGGAAGGAACTCGAAGGGAGGTTCAGATCGAAATGGTCTACGTAAAGGATCAATTCGGACAAATTCTCTATTCCTATTCCGGCAACCGCAATCATTCCCTGACCCTTTCCACTAGACAATGGCCCTCCGGCTATCTATTGATCGAGGTAAGGACCGTCAAAGGAACTTTCGCCCAACCGATTATCAAACCATAACACCCCAGTCTTATGAAACGCATTTCTATTCTATTTGCATTGTTTATTCTCGTTTACGCTCTGTCGGGTCAAACCCTTCCTAA
>JAJLJK010000303.1:0-6660 GCA_033844885.1 Bacteroidota bacterium
CACCCTTGCTGATGAAATCCTCGATCTTTTCCGAAATGTCGAACACGATGGCGATCATCATGATCAGGGCCAGCACAAAGAAGAATGTCCCGATGAACTTCCGGAAGATATACCAGTCGATCAGCTTCAAGCTAGAGTCGGGTTTCGATTTTGGGGCTCATCATCGCCTTCCATTCAGCAAAGTCACCCTCGAGGATATGCCTTCGGGCCTCACCGACCAACCAAAGATAGAACCCCAGGTTGTGGATCGATGCGATCTGCCGTCCAAGGTACTCATTGGCCTGAAATAAATGACGTACATACGCCCGGCTATATTGTGCATCCACAAAGGTCAGTCCGTTGGGATCCAGAGGGGAGAAATCATCGGCCCATTTCTGGTTCTTGATGTTGATGATCCCTTCCGAAGTGAATAACATCCCATTTCGCCCATTCCGCGTGGGCATCACGCAATCGAACATGTCAATGCCCAGAGCGATGTTCTCAAGGATATTCGCCGGAGTTCCTACACCCATCAAATAGCGGGGTTTGTCCTCGGGCAAAATGTCGCAGACCAACTCGGCCATGGCATACATTTCTTCATGGGGTTCACCCACGCTCAATCCACCTATGGCATTTCCCTCCCGACCCTTCTTGGCAATGAACTCAGCAGAGCGCTTCCGAAGGTCGGGATAGGTACTTCCCTGAACGATAGGGAATAGCATCTGATGAAATCCATATTTGGGATCCGTCGAATCCACCCGGTCGATACATCGGGTCAACCAACGGTGGGTCATTTCCATGCTCTTTTCCGCATAGTCATAATCGCAAGGGTAGGGCGTACACTCATCAAAGGCCATGATGATGTCCGCACCGATCGTCCTTTGGATGTCCATGACTCCCTCAGGGGTGAATTCGTGCTTACTTCCGTCGATGTGGGAGCGAAAGGTCACTCCGGTCTCCTTGATCTTGCGAATATCGCCAAGGGAGTAGACCTGAAATCCTCCACTGTCGGTCAGGATAGGACGATCCCAGTTAATGAATTGGTGAAGTCCGCCTGCCTTTTCAAGGATATTCAGTCCTGGCCGAAGATACAGGTGGTAGGTATTACCCAGGATGATCTGAGCCAGGATGTCCTCCTTCAATTCCTTTTGATGAACGGCCTTTACAGATCCTACTGTCCCAACGGGCATGAAGATGGGTGTTTGGATATCCCCGTGATCGGTCTTCAATACCCCGGCCCGGGCCTTGCTTTTCGGGTCCTTTTTCTCGAGTGTGAATCTGTTCATCAGCCGATGACGATATTGACGATACGCCCGGGAACCACGATCACCTTGCGAATTTGTTTTCCATCCAGATATTTGGCTGTGCGTTCATCTGCCATGACAGATGCCTCCACATCCTCCTTGCCCATATCTGCCGGCAAGGCGATCTGGAAACGCACTTTCCCGTTGAAACTCACCGGGTAATTCTTGGTGCTTTCAACCAAGTGCTTCTCTTCGTGGGTCGGATAGGGTTGGCGAGTCACAGAATCCAAATGCCCCAGCTTTTCCCACAGTTCCTCTGCCATATGAGGGGCGAAGGGGGATAGAAGGATCACGAGCGGTTCGATGATGGAACGCTTGTTACACTTCAGGTCGGTGAGCTCGTTGGTGCAGATCATAAAGGCGCTCACGGAGGTGTTGAAGGAGAAGTTCTTCATGTCCTCATTGACCTTTTTGATGCAGGTGTGCAGAGCCTTGAGCTCTTTTTCGTTGGGAACTTCGTCGGATACGATGAAATCTCCCTCCCGATGGGACAATCTCCAGAATTTGCGCAGGAATCCGGTCACACCGCTCAGTCCTTGTGTGTTCCAGGGTTTGGATTGCTCGATCGGGCCAAGGAACATTTCGTACATCCGAAGAGCATCTGCTCCATGCTCCTCGATGACCGCGTCAGGGGTCACCACATTGAACTTGGACTTGGACATTTTTTCGACCTCTCTGGAAACATGCACAACCCCATTATCCGTAATGAACTCTGCCTTTCCGAACTCCTCTCGCCAAGCCTTAAAAGCCTCCAGATCCAGTTGGTCATTATGAACCATAGAAACGTCGACATGGATCGGGGTGGTTTCCTGATCTCCCACAAGGTGGTAGGAAATGAAGGTGTTGGAACCTTTTTTTCGATGGGCAAAAGCACTCATTCCCTGAATCATCCCCTGGTTGATCAGTTTTTGAAAAGGTTCATCCATGGTCACCCAACCCCGATCGAAGAAAAACTTCTGCCAGAAGCGGGCATAGAGCAGGTGCCCGGTGGCGTGTTCCGATCCCCCGATGTAGAGATCTACATTCTTCCAATATTCCTCTGCCTTGCGGCTGACGAACTCCTTCTCGTTATGAGGGTCCATATATCGAAGGAAATACCAACTGGATCCTGCCCATCCAGGCATGGTCGTGGTCTCTCTTTCAAATCCATTGTAATTCCAGTCCACGGCCCTGGCCAAAGGTGGTTCACCATCTTCGGTGGGGAGGTATTTATCGACCTCAGGCAGAATCACAGGGAGGTTCTCCTCTTTCACTGGATGAGGGATTCCTTTTCCATCATACCAGATCGGGATGGGTTCGCCCCAATACCGCTGTCGTCCGAAGACCGCATCACGAAGACGATAATTGATTCGTCCGGTGCCGATCCCCATTTCTTCCATGCGACGAATGGTCTCTGCAATGGCCTCTTTGACCTGCATTCCATTGAGGAAATCCGAATTCACCATTTCCCCTTCTTTGGCTTCGAAAGCCTCCTCTTGAACGTTTCCGCCAGCTACGACCTCAACGATTGGAAGCCCAAAATTCTGAGCAAATGCGTGATCTCTCGAATCATGTCCTGGGACTGCCATGACCGCTCCGGTTCCATATCCCGCCAGGACATAGTCTGCTATCCAAATTGGAATATCCTTTCCGCTGAATGGATGTTTGGCATAGGCTCCGGTAAAGACACCAGTTACGGTTTTAGTATCTGCCATCCGATCCCGCTCACTGCGTCGTGATGTCTGGTCGATGTATTTCTCGACAGAATCCCTTTGTTCGGGTGTAGTGATAGCCCTTACGAGTTCATGTTCAGGTGCCAGAACCATGAAGGTGGCTCCAAAGATGGTATCAGGTCGAGTCGAGAACACTTCGATCTGATCATCGTGGTCCTTGATGGCGAAGTGGATGCTGGCACCTTCTGAACGACCGATCCAATTTCGCTGCGACTCTTTGAGGGATTCGGTCCAATCGATACGCTCCAAGCCATCTAGGAGGCGTTGGGCATAAGCGGAGATCCGGAGACTCCATTGCATCATCTTTTTCTGGACCACAGGATACCCTCCTCGCTCCGAAACTCCATCCTTGACCTCGTCATTGGCGAGAACGGTTCCCAATTCGGGGCACCAGTTCACCATACTTTCTGAACGATAGGCCAAACGATAATTCAAAAGGACCTCACTCTGACGGATCTCATCCATGGCGTTCCATTCCTCCGCGCTGAAATCCATCACCTCAGAGCAAGCCGCACGAATTCCCTGGGATCCGTTCTTTTCAAAATATTCTATCAGGTCCTTAATGGGGCGGGCCTGGTCCTGGGAGCGGTCATACCACGAGTCGAAGAGTTGAATAAAGATCCACTGTGTCCAGCGATAATACTCAGGATCGCAGGTCTTCACCTGACGATCCCAATCGAAGCTGAAACCGATCTTGTCCAATTGTTCCCGATAACGGGCGATGTTCTGCTCGGTGGTTATGGCCGGGTGTTGCCCGGTCTGGATGGCATATTGTTCGGCAGGTAACCCGAATGCATCATACCCCATAGGGTGAAGCACATTGAATCCCTTGTGCCGCTTGAAACGCGCATAGATATCAGAGGCAATGTAGCCCAGAGGATGGCCGACATGTAGCCCAGCTCCACTAGGATAGGGAAACATATCAAGGACGTAGTATTTTGGGTCTTTACTGTCGTTGGAAGCGCTGTAGGTCTTATCTTCCCTCCATCGCTGTTGCCATTTCTTCTCGATCTCCGAAAAGTGATAATCCATGGGTCCGTTCTCTTTAAGCCGGCAAAATTACGATATACTGTGGGTTTACCACAGATCGGCCTCTGAACAATCCCATCCAAAGAAAGACGTTGCCTTTAACAGGGCATTCACAATGCCAGCGTGGTTATTTTTCTAATTTTAGGCCCAGATTCACCCTTATGGCGCAGAGTTTCGAAAAGTTCAACCGTCGGAGGCTTCGTTCCTCCTATTTTTCTGTCACGATCAGTATTGCCCTTGTCCTGTTCTTATTGGGGCTTTTGGGGATGTTGGTCATCAATGCCAATGAGTTGGCCCGGCAGGTGAGGGAGAGCTTTGAGTTGAGTGTGAACCTTTCGGCGGATGCCGGTGAGGCGGATGTTCGTGAACTTCAGAAGTCGCTCGAATTGCGTCCGGAGGTTCGGGCCACCGAATTCATTCCGAAGGAACAGGCCGCAGAGGATCTGCAAGAGGATCTGGGAGAGGATTTTGTCGATTTTTTGGGATACAATCCGCTTCAGGATGTCATTGTGGTCCGATTGACCTCGGATTTCGTAGAACAAGGAGGGGTCAAGGCCTTTGAGGATGAGTTGATGAGCAATGCTCTGGTTCAGGAGGTGGTCTATGATCCGGATCTTTTAGAATTGATCAATGAGAACATCAAGAAGATCGGGATATTCCTGATCGGAGGGGCCCTTCTGCTTCTCCTGGTCTCCATTGCCCTGATCAATTCTTCTATCCGACTGTCCATCTATAGCCGACGATTCCTTATCAAGACCATGCAATTGGTTGGGGCTACAAGAGGATTCATCCAAAAGCCCTTCATGTGGCAAAGTATGAAGCTTGGTCTCATGGGTGGGATCATTGCATCCCTACTTTTGTCAGGACTGTTCATTTACCTTCGTGAGAATCGCCCCGACCTGGGATTGTTCACTCAACCCTTGCACATGGGGATCATCGCAGCAGGTCTTCTCATCACCGGGGTCATCCTGGCTTGGTTGAGTACCTTCTTCGCTGTAAATAAGTACCTTAAGCTCAAAACCGACGAACTATATTTTTAGAATGATATGAAGGAACAATTCCTATTTGGTAAAAGAAACTATATGTTTTTGCTTGCGGGCCTCGCCAGCATCGCCATCGGTCTTATCCTGATGACCGGAGGGGGTTCAGAGGATCCGCAGGTGTTCAATCCTGAGATCTTCAATACTCGCAGGATCACCATCGCTCCTCTTTTCATCCTGTTGGGTTTCGCCCTTCAGATCATTGCCATCATGTCCCGACCCCGTAACTGATCTCCATGGGATTACTTGAAGCACTGATCCTCGGTATCGTCCAGGGTCTTACCGAGTTTTTGCCTGTTAGCAGCAGTGGTCACATCGAGTTGGTGAAATACCTCTTCCAGGAGGACGTGATCCCCGAAGAGGGTCTTTTGTTCACCGTGGTCGTTCATGCAGCAACCGCTTTAGCCACGCTGGTGATCTACCGCAAGGATGTTGGGAGGATCTTAGAGTCCGTTTTTAAGCGCAAGTGGAATGATGACAGCAAATTGGCCTGGCACATTGCCATAAGTATGCTGCCAGCAGGATTTGTAGGGCTATTCTTTGAGGATCAGATCGAACAGCTCTTTGGTGGGCAGATCCTTCTCGTCGGAGCTATGCTTGTCATAACCGGGCTTCTATTGGTTCTGGCAGATCGTGCAAAAAAGACCCACAAGAGTGTTTCCTGGAAAGAGGCCCTCATTATCGGTGTGGCCCAGGCCATTGCGATCCTTCCGGGGATAAGCCGAAGTGGAGCGACCATCTCTTCATCAGTTATGCTCGGGGTGGATCGGGAAAGAGCCGCCAGATTCTCTTTTCTTATGGTCATTCCTCTCATTCTAGGGAAAATGGCTCTTGAGATCAAGGATCTTTTCTCTTCTACCGAGCCTTTGGTGGTCGATAAGTTTGGAAGTTTGGCCGTGGGTTTCATTGCGGCCTTTGTTTCTGGACTTATCGCATGTAAATGGATGATCGGCCTTGTGAAAAGGGCCCGGTTCACCCCATTTGCATTATACTGCTTCATCATTGGCCTTATTGCCATCCTATCGACTCTCTTCTGGTGATCAGCCTATGGATCTCTCACTGAAGAGCATTCAGGAAGGAACCGTTCTGGTGGTTGACAAACCGCTGGAGTGGAGCTCTTTCGATGTGGTCAATAAGATCCGAAACACCATTCGAAATACTCATCGGATCAAGAAGATCAAGGTGGGACATGCGGGAACGCTTGATCCCATGGCGACGGGAGTCCTGGTAGTGTGTACCGGGAAGAAGACGAAGGAGATCCAGTTCATTCAGGATGGAAGGAAAGAATATCTCGCCACTTTGAAGCTTGGGGCTACTACGCCAAGTTATGATACCGAGACTGAGGAGGATCAGACCTTCCCGATCGAACATATCACTCGAGAGAAAATTGAAAAGACCCTCCTTGATTTTAAGGGGGAGATCGATCAATACCCACCGATATTCTCAGCCATTCGGAAGGATGGGAAGCGACTCTATGAATTTGCGCGGAAAGGAGAAGAGGTAGAGATCGAACCTAGAAAGGTGACCATTGATACCATCTCGGTGGAAGAATGGGAAGGGGAACGTTTGGTATTACGAGTACAGTGCGGTAAGGGA
>JAJLJK010000304.1:0-1854 GCA_033844885.1 Bacteroidota bacterium
TTTTGCATTAAAGTAAAGAGTTCTTGGGCTGTCTTGGAAGGGATTTGAGAATTTATTTCATTGTGTTTTGTGAATAACTCCAAGGCTTTTCGCAGAATGTAAGAGCTCCCTGCCAAAAGTTCAAATTCTCCGGATCGAATCACCTGACCTAACCATTCTCCCGCATTTTCAAGAACAATTGGGTCATTTTGGTCAAGGATGAAAACCTGGGCTTGTCGCGGATTTTCTGAAAGGGCAGAGCCTGATTCCAAGATCATTCCCTTTCCTTCCTTTTTCAGGATCTCCCTGGTCTCCTGATCCTTAAGAAGTCCAATATAGGGATGGAATGTTTGTAAGACCTGAAGATCTTTCACCTCGCCTCCATCTTTCAAAAAGCTCCATAACATGGAATCTCTGTCGGATCCAAGAAGCTGATCCCGCAACCAGGATCCGTGGAGCGAGGTCACCCAGCCCATATCCTCTTTGGAGAGATCGAAGGTGCTCAATTCTGCAGGAAGGACCACAGGATCTTCCCCTTGTTCCGAATTGTATCCTTTTGAGATCGAGGATAGATCATTCTTAGAAACCCATTCTGAGAAATAAAGGGATAATTGAGCAGGGATCCCTTTCATAGGATGCACGACCTCTTGGTTGGGTTTCTCTATAAATTGATCGATCGTGTCAAAGTAGAACCTTCCGGATCGGACCTTTTCGCCTAAAAGGATCCTCCTTGCTGCATCGGCAGCAATCCCGCCTCCCAACATAATGGAAGAAGCCAATTGGGGCCAGGTAGTTAGTGTGGTGCCCACCTCGATCATTGAAGCTTTCATTCTTGAGGAGATTTCGGCTCCCCCGACCAGTTGCAACATCATCGGAACCCTGGCCTGTTCGGGAAGCTTCCGGATCATCTCCACACTCAAATCAGGAACAATACCATGGAGGAGTGGTCGATCCCTTTCCAGGTCAAACCTCTCGATATCCAGCATTCCTCGATCGCTGGTATCCATGATCACCGGCAAACCTAAGGATCTAGCCTTTTCCCGTAACTCGACCTTGACAGGAAGGCTATCACATTCTTCAATAAGAATGTCAATGGGGTCCTCCCCTCCCAGAAAATGGTCGATATTCTCTGAAGTGACCCCTTCAAAGAATAGATCGACCTCCAGGAATGGATCGATCTCCGCGATCTCTCTGGCTGCAATGGTACATTTGGAAAGGGAAACATTGAATATCCCAGATCGGATCCTGTTTAGATTAGATAGATCAAGTTCGTCATAATCAGCGAGTTTCAACTTCCCGCCAACCCGTTCCATAGCAAGGGTCAACGCCACACTCTGACCAACAGATAGCCCGACGACCCCGATGGTCTTTGTTTCCAAAAAGGCCTGTTCCCTTTCTGTGATCTTGATCTGATTGCGAGACGTTCTGAGCTTGGTGAAAATCTCCCTTTCCGGGATACGTACAGCGATGTTCCTCCAGGGATAATACACCCAAAATCCATATTCTTCTCTGGGATGCTCCTGAAAGAATGACCGGACACCCTCCTGGATCTCTTCAGATTTCAACCTCTTTTGTGGATGTGAAATCTTGACCCACTCTCCGACCATCCCATCCATTTGATCCTGGTAGATCGATCCCTTATGGTGTTGAATATGAGCCTCCCAGCCCTTCCTTCCCTCTGGAGTGGAAAGATCAAAAATCAGAGGCCTGTAAGAATTGTTGGTAAAAAATGGAGAGTTTTTTTGATGGGAGGGGGTCATGGAAACTTTTATTTGTCGGTTTTTTATAATTTTCGAGCTCGTTCAAAGAACCCAAGACTGCCCAATTTTAGGAATTTAATTTGAACCTATGGAAGAAAAGATACGCGTCCTCTAT
>JAJLJK010000305.1:0-4853 GCA_033844885.1 Bacteroidota bacterium
GAATGCCTTAAATCGCTATCATTTTCAGTGATAAATCCCTAATTTTGCACTCCTTTCCATTCAATCTGAAAAATTCAATCTTATGGTATTCGATATAGACATGATCAAGGAGGTTTACGCCAAAATGCCCGAAAGGGTCGAGGCTGCGCGTAAGATCCTTGGACGCCCTCTTACTTTGACCGAAAAGATCCTCTACACTCATTTATGGGATGGGAATCCAACCGAAGAGTATATCCGTGGAAGGTCGTATGTGAACTTCTCACCCGACAGGGTAGCGATGCAGGACGCAACGGCCCAGATGGCCCTTTTGCAATTCATGCAGGCGGGGAAGAAAACGGCAGCGGTTCCATCCACTGTTCACTGTGATCACCTGATCCAGGCTCGTGTCGGTGCGGATAAGGATCTTCAGGAGTCATTGAATAAGAACAACGAGGTTTTCAATTTCCTCGAGTCGGTATCCAATAAATACGGGATCGGTTTTTGGAAACCAGGTGCTGGGATCATTCACCAGGTAGTACTTGAGAATTACGCATTCCCCGGCGGGATGATGATCGGGACGGATTCACATACAGTCAATGCAGGTGGCCTCGGAATGGTGGCTGTTGGTGTTGGAGGAGCTGATGCGGTGGATGTGATGGCCGGAATGCCTTGGGAGCTGAAATTTCCCAAACTCATTGGGGTCAAATTGACCGGTAAGATGAATGGATGGACCTCCGCCAAGGATGTCATCCTTAAGGTGGCTGGGATCCTTACAGTGAAGGGTGGTACCGGGGCCATCATCGAATATTTCGGTGAAGGAGCTCGGTCATTGTCATGTACTGGTAAGGGCACCATCTGTAATATGGGTGCTGAAGTAGGTGCAACCACCTCAAACTTCGGATATGATGAATCCATGTCAAGGTATTTGCGCTCTACCGGAAGGGCTGAAGTGGCAGATATGGCGGATGGAATTTCGGAGTACCTCACAGGCGATAAAGAGGTTTACGCCGATCCTGACAAGTATTTTGACCAATTGATCGAGATCGATCTGTCGACCCTCGAGCCCCATCTGAACGGCCCATTCTCTCCGGATATCGCTACACCGATCTCCAAGATGAAAGAAGAGGCTGAAAAGAATGGTTGGCCCACGAAGATCGAAGTGGGTTTGATCGGATCATGCACCAACTCCTCCTATGAGGATCTTACTCGTTCTGCCTCCATCGCCCGTCAGGCAAAAGAGAAGAACCTGAAAGTGAAATCGGATTTTACCATTACACCGGGATCTGAACAGGTCCGTTATACCGCTGACCGCGATGGTCTATTGGATGATTTTGACAAGATCGGTGGTGTTGTCCTTGCCAATGCTTGTGGTCCTTGTATCGGTCAGTGGGCAAGAGCCGGTGCGGAGAAGAAAGAGAAAAATACCATCGTCCATTCCTTCAACCGAAACTTTGCAAAACGGGCAGATGGCAATCCGAACACATTTGCCTTTGTGGGTTCTCCTGAATTGGTAACCGCCATGGCCATCGCTGGAGATCTTGGCTTTAATCCTCTCAAAGACAAACTCATCAATGAGAATGGAGAGGAAGTGATGCTGGAAGGTCCCAACGGTATGGAGCTTCCTACCAAGGGATTTGCAGTGGAAGATTCAGGATATCAGGCTCCAGCCGAGGATGGAAGTCATGTGAATGTTGTGGTAAAAGATGGAAGCGAACGCCTTCAGATCCTAACGCCCTTCGATTCCTGGGATGGAAAGAATATTGAGGGAGCCAGACTATTGATCAAAGCTCAGGGTAAGTGTACCACTGACCATATTTCAATGGCAGGTCCTTGGCTCAGATATCGCGGGCACCTTGACAACATCTCCAATAATACCCTTACCGGAGCTGTGAATGCCTTCAATGGCGAGACCAATAAGGTCAAGAACCTATTGAATGGTGAATATGGTGCTGTACCAGATGTTCAACGTGCATACAAAGCTGAAGGTATTCCTACCATTGTTGTGGGTGATCACAATTACGGAGAGGGTTCAAGCCGGGAGCATGCGGCCATGCAGCCAAGGCATCTTGGCGTACGGATCGTCCTGGTCAAGTCCTTTGCAAGGATCCATGAGACCAACCTCAAAAAGCAGGGAATGTTAGCTCTGACCTTTGCCAACGAATCAGATTATGACAAGATCCTCGAGGATGATACCTTTGACACTTTGGATCTTGATCAGTTTCAGGAAGACAAACCGATCCATCTGAAACTGAAGCATGCCGATGGTTCAGAGGAGGTCATCACTTGTAACCACTCCTATAATCAGACGCAGATCGAATGGTATAAGGCGGGAAGCGCCCTTAACCTGATCCGGAAGCAGGAAAAGCAGAACTAGGAAGCGATTAGTTTCCCTTATTAAAAGAAAAAGCCCCGTGGAATCCACGGGGCTTTCTCTTTGGAAGGAGGGTGACCTTATTTTACAAGTTTGATCCGTTGATCAGCAATGTCGAGGATGTACATCCCAGATGGAAGGTCTCCGACCTGGATCTTGCCGGTGGTTGTTCCGCGGTGGATCAGTCTGCCGTCCAAACCATAGAGTTTGAATTCGGCAGGAAAGGATCCATCCAGGAGGTCAATGTTCAGTACGTTCTCATTGAACCATGCACGAGTTCCATGGTTCATTTGCATTTCCTTCTCACCCAGGAATGATACCAGGTGGAGACGGAAACGTTGAACCGGAGCAGCGGATAAACTGGTGAAGGAATAGTTTGCCTCATCAAGAGCGGTGAAAGCTCCGGTGTAGAGGTCTTCCACAAAAACCCGAATTCCTGCGGGCAAACGATCCTTATTCAGTTGCATGGTGAAGGTTTCCCCATCAGTGGGGAAATAGAATCCCAAATAACTGGTCTCCCTGTGATTCACAGGGAATTGAGAGATGCTTAGGGAAATACTGTCATCGCTGACCATGTAGAATTCGGGCACATCCCCACTCGGCGACCTGTACAATGCATCAAATTCCGGATCGAAATCTTTTGTCGCGCCAGGTTGATCCACCCATGAAACGGAGGTCATCATATGAGATGACAATAACTCAATGGTGAAAGAGGGTAAAGGGATCGAGCGGAAATAGCTAGGTCCTTGGGTCGTGTCCCTTACGGTATTAGGAAGACTAATAGCTCCTGATCCGGAGGAATTTCGAACAAAGAATGCTTGAAATGGCGCGATCAGGTTGTTATTGTTTGGAGCACCTGAAGACCAGGTCTGGTACTGACTGCCATCCCAGATATAGATCGCACCATTGATCGATGGAGGAAGAGTTACCTGAGACCAATCGAGATACGAGGGGAAGGGATTGATCAACATGTTCCAGCCATCGGTCAGAGAAGTGGTCCATCCAGATCCAGCTCCGGGAGTGGAGGCTCCAGGATTGTGATAATCATAATTCAGGCTCGTTCCGATATTGTTGAGATCCGAATTAGGAAGGGTCAATCTCAGTTCTGAGTTAACCTGAGAAGGAAGAACATAGACCAGATAAGCATTTTGATCGATTTCTTCGCTCGACGAAGGGCTGCGATAAAGGGAGGTTGAAGCGTCCCAGCCGTAAATGTTCCGTTGGTTGGCATTTGGAGCGCCAAAATTCAAGCTGATTCCCATCCCATGAATATTTGATAGGGTGAGAGAGGAGGAACTTTTCAATGGAAAGCCCAGATGTTGCCAACCTGATCTGGTAAATCGGACCTTGATCTCCACCATACCGGTCCCGGTAATATCCCCAAAACCATTGATCTGAGCGCCATTGTCAAGGACAAGGGTCCCGTTGTTCACCATAGAAGAGTTGACAAAAAGAACGTCTCCATCTCCAACGGTAAAGATTTGGTTCACATTGATGACCATCTGGTCCACAATCAGGTTGCCATTGGAAGCCGAGAAATAGGTTCCGTCAATGACCACCCGATAATTGGATTTTGGAATACCACCGTCCGACCACTGCGTCCCATCCCAAGTGACCTCCGGGGTTCCGAAATTACTAAGGTCAAGAGGAGGAGTTTGTGCAGAAGGGTCTCCATCATTCACCGAACCCCCTGTGCCAAGACTTATCGATCCCCAAGACATGGTTCCTGTTCCATAGACGGGCGCATTGATATTGATGTCCTGTCCGATGTTCACCGATCCATTGATCGTAGTGGCGGAACCGCCCAGAATATTAAGGACTCCACTGCCACCAAGGGTTAGATTACCATCGATGATCAGGGTTCCATTATTATTCAAGGTAAGATTACCTGAACCAGTAATCGAACCACCGCTTTGGATATGGATATACCCTGTAGGGAAAATATTGATGGTCCTGTTTCCCGATAGGGTGGCGGTGCCTCCTGGTTCCACGATCACAGAACCATACACGGGGATATTCCCTTGTATGGGATAAGTGGTTCCATTTAGAATGAATAGGGTGTCGCCTTGTGCCAGGGTGATGTTGTTGTTGGCGCATGGTGAGCCGCCCCTCGTTAGTGTAGTGAATCCATTCGTGCCACAAGTATAAAAGTTAGCGGCATGGACAAAAGCACCCCATAGAAGGGTGGCTGTGAGGATGAGGTTCTTTTTCATGTGTGTTTCCCAATTTTCCGGGTCAAATGAAAAAAAACCGGAAATCAAGTAAGCTCAGACTTCCCTGAATGACAGAAAAATCTGCCTTTGTGGAGATTTTTCATCTTTTTTTGGATTCTTAAAAAATAAAAAAACCCGGTATGCAGAGGCATACCGGGCAAGGAGAGGTTTATCCTTTTTCCAACCTAAACTTCTTCTTTTTATTTCACCACTTTGGTGGTAAGGCGATCCGATCCTTGGATCACTTCCACGATATACATCCCATTGTTATCGAGGTAGAATTCAGCGAT
>JAJLJK010000306.1:0-7555 GCA_033844885.1 Bacteroidota bacterium
CCCTCAGTCGACTTGAATCCCAAAGCTTGAGGAACACCTTTTCCACTATCCACGAACTTCAGAAAATGCTCAAGGTGCGTTTTCGCCTATCTCTATTGAGATGATCATTGAGTGGATCCAACGGCAAAAGGCCAGGAATATCTTGAAGGGAAAAAAGATCCGGGAGACAACCTTTGTCGTGTGTGACCTGGAAACCACGGGACTGGATATCAAAAAGGATCGAATACTTTCTATTGGATTAACAAGGATAAAGGGGCTTAGGCTTTCGCCTGATGATTGCTGGTGGACTCATATTGAAGATGTGGAGTATGCCGGAAGCGGTGCCAATATTCACCAAATAACCTCAGAGGAACTGTTGGCTGGTCGGCCTTTGGAGGAGTCTTTGATGGAGATCCGTGAATGGATGGCTGAATCGGTTTTTGTCGGACATCATGCCATGTTGGACCATGGGATCCTACAGAGGGAATTCAAACGATCGGGCATTCCCCCTCTCGAACCCATCTTCGTAGATACGATTCACCTTGCCCAACGGATCGAAAGGAAGGATACCATCCCCAGACATGGGCAATATTCATTAGAGTCACTTTGTGACCGATGGTCGATCCCACACCCGTCGGTTCATGATGCCCTTTCTGACGCCTGGGTCACCGGGGGACTTTTTGTTCGCATGGTCAAACACCTTGAACGCCGGGGCGTGAATCGAACTTCTCAACTTTTTCATTGAAAACACGGCATTTCTCATTGTTTTTCAATTTTCAGTTGGCCAATTTTAAGGTCAATCAATTCACATCATCATGAGGCATGTCATTCTCTATATCGCAACCAGCCTTGATGGAAAGATCGCCAAGGCCGATGGCAGTGTGGAATGGCTGGAGAACATTCCTAATCCGGAAAAGATCGATCATGGCTACAGTGAATTCCTTGCTGAGGTGGATACCGTCCTGATGGGATACAATACCTACGAGCAGGTCAAAAGTTTCGGGGAATGGCCGTATCCTGATACCAGTAATTATGTCTTCACCCGAAAAGAGGATATGGACGATACAGAAGAGGTCACCTTCATAGAAAGTGATCCCGTAGAATTCATCCGGGAGCTGAAGGGTCTGCCTGGAAAGAATATCTGGCTGGTAGGTGGTGGAAAACTGAATCATTATTTCCTCAAGAATCACTTGATCGATCAGATCCGTCTCTTTGTTATGCCAGTTGCCCTGGGTACCGGGATCGGATTATTTGACAACCTGGAAATTGAACATTACTTCGATGTTCGAAGGGTGATCCCGTACAGTACAGGTGCGGTTGAGATCGAATATCATCGGATCACAGAAGAGGACTGACCTCCGACCGGTTTTTTGTTTCTTCGCAGTTCCGGTCAATCAATCCGGGACCCGTTACTGTCATGATCGATTCGATACAAAGAGTAAAAAGAAACACTCCAAAAGGAGCAAGATTCTCCATCCTTATCCCGACATGGAACAACCTGGAGTACCTTCAACTTTGTATTCGAAGCATCCGAGAGAATTCAGACCACCCTCACCAGATCATTGTACTTGTGAATGAAGGTTCAGATGGGACCGTCGACTGGTTAAGGACACAAGAGGATATCGACCACATCCATAGTCCAAAGAATATTGGTATCTGCTTTGGATTGAACGTTTGCAGGGGATTGATCGAGACCAACGACATCCTGTATCTGAATGATGACATGTATGTTTTACCCGGGTGGGACACTGCATTGTTGGAAGAAGCCCACCGCATTGGACATCGCTCATATATGCTCTCGGCTACCATGGTGGAACCTCATGAAACCGGAAACGCGTGTGTAGTGGTTCGAAATTATGGTGATTCCATTTCCAATTTCAAGGAAGGGGAACTACTGAACAATCATAGCGAACTTGAGAAAGAGGATTGGATGGGAAGTACATGGCCACCCAACCTCATTCCACTTGAACTATGGGACCTGGTCGGAGGAATGAGCATTGAATTCTCTCCAGGAATGTATTCCGATCCAGATCTTTCCAGAAAGATGATCGAGGCCGGTGTAAGGCTTTTTAAGGGAATTGGTTCAAGTAAGGTCTATCATTTCGGATCTAAATCGACCGGAAGGATAAAAAAGAACAAGGGGCGCGACACTTTCCTTCTTAAATGGGGGGTCAGCTCCAACCACTTCATTCGAGCCGTATTAAAAAGGGGCGAACCCTACAAGGGCCCACTAAAGGACCTCGCGCTCCGACCGAACCTTGCAGACAGGATCAAACGACTGATCGCTGCCTGGAAGAACTGAATTCAATAAGAGGCCATCCCGCAAGGGAAAGCAACTTTCATTGCTTTTTGATCATTTCCTTGGCGATCTCTGCGCCGATCAAGGATTCGAGTAGACCGGTCCCTGATTTGCCTCCTCCACCTTCAATGAATACAGACGGGTATTGGGCATTCTCAACCGCTCTGGCTAGAGCCTCTGTCTTTCGAACCTCAGCATCGATACGGTATTTTTCTTCCTCAGAAAGTCCATCAGCCTGTTGAAGTTCATAGCGTTTGGCATCCGCCGCAACTTTGCGTCGATCAGCCTCCAATCGTTCGGTCTTAAGGGCGATCTCAGCTAGCTGTCGCTTGGATTCCTCCTCCTTGACCTTTGTCTCTATCTCGATCAGTTTACTCACCTGGGCCCTTTCCTGCGCCACTCTTTCTGCCGCCTTATCTCTCTCTCCTTCTGCAATGATCCTTTGCTGGGCCGCCTGTGCCGTTTCGATCTTTTGTAGTTCTATCCGCTTTTGAGCAGAGATATCTCTTTGTTCTTCCAGTTTCTTGCGGAACTTACTTTCCAATTGAAGATCATCAACAATGACCTGGCTAACTATGATCTTATTCTTTGTGATATCATGGGGAATACGAACAGGGAGCCCATCGCGAACCACCTTCCGGATCTCGTAACGGGTTTTGATATCCTTGATGACCCGCTTGTTGCTCACTGTTTCTTTTCCGAAGGTCAATGCCTCATATACGGTATCCTGATATTCTTTTCTGATCACCTTGAACCCACCGTTCTTCAGGGCGTCATCCAGGGTTTGACGAAAATCGGAAGCTGAACCGGAAACATAGCTTTCTGCTGTATACATGTATGCTACGTTATACGCCTGCTCCTTGACTGTAGGTAGTAAGGTGTTGTTCACCAGATTCAAGGGGTGCCTGAATTCTTCTGCAAGGGCAATGAAGCTTGGTCCATCCTGCGGAAGCTGAAAACGGGCAGAGATCTTCAAGACCCCGGTTACCTGGTCAATGAACCGAACATTGATCCCACCCGGGATGACCCCTTCAATTCCTTCGACCCGGTCGACAAATTTCCCTTCCTGGTTGACCTCTACGGCCTTTACATCGATGAACTTCTCCCACTCCTGGACCCGACTGAAGGGAAGGATCAATTTATACCCACTTTCGAACACAGCACTTTTCTCTCCAAAGGGAGAAACAATGAAGTATTGGTGACCTGGTCTGGCGTAAAAAACCGAGGCATTCATCAAATAGAAGACAACGGAAACGATAAGAAGGATCATGACGTTCCTCCACTGTCCGAATTCCTTGAATCTCGGAGGCAACCCTCTTTTCTTAATGATGGTTCCGTCACTTAATTGTTGTTCACCTGAAGCAGGAAGAACGATGAAAATAATGGCCGCAATCATTAGCAAAAGGGCCAGGATAGAAAGGAAACTGAACATGGAGAGGAAATTTGAGAGAGGGCTTAATTGACATTCACCTTGTAAAGTGTGAAATCCCTGGCCACACCGACCTTGGAAACTTTACCGAGCTGAAAATACCGATTAAAAATGAAATTCTGCTTATTAGGAAACGCAGTTAGCACATAGGCACGCTTATCCCCGGTGGTCTGCAATGCCATTTGCATGACAGGCAAAAGATCCTTTTGGGCATATTCGCTTTCAGTGGCCAGCGAAACACTCACATTGGCATACTCGACATCCTTGTCCTTTAAATTGGACTTTTGAAGCATTCCCGCATGGGTATAACTTCGTCCATCCTTTTCATGATAGGCCTCTTTCATCTTCACGGTCGTCCAGCTTTCGATCCCCAGGTCCTTCAGATAGAATACCAAGGCTACCCTGTCGAGTTCGTCTGTAAGGATCACTGTTCCCGGGTCATCCTTCACAGCCTGCTGAACCATCTGTGCTGCCTCGGCAGGTTGAAATCCTTTGTGGAGGTAGAAACTCCTGTAGCTGTTCTGAAGGCGCTCGTTATTATCTAAAGCTTCTGCATATATCCTCTGATTCGCACTGAATTGCCAGAAGAATGTCCCCAGGCAATAGGCAGATAGGATTCCCATAAGGGTGAAGGAACTCCTTAGCGATGTCTCCCATCTCAGCATGAATTGACGGATCGCAAAACCCCACCAAAGAGCAAAGATGGGTGCCAGAGGGACAAATGTGCGCTCAAAAGGTTTGTTCCCCTGTAAGAAACTCACCAAAAATGGGATGAGGAAAAAGAAGATCAGTTGAACAGCACGACCATAGTGTTGCTGTTCGATGTCCACCTTCGGGATCCATTGCTTCCGAATGGACGGGATATAGATCAGCAGAGGAAAAAGAAGGAGGATCCTCCAAGAAACGAATCCGGAAACAATGGGCCACAACAGCCCCGTAAATGCATATCCCCTGGATGGAGGCTCCTTGTCAACAAATCGGTTATGCAAGACCGAATCCAATACAGGCGAATAAAGTAGTAAGGCAAGAAGGACGGTTCCAAATAGCGCGAGACCTAATTGAAAATAACCTTGTTTCACAAAGGAAACGCCATGAGTTCCGTCAAATGGGGTCTTCTTTCTCAATCCCTGGATCGCGGAGATCAATCCGAAAGAAAAAAGAAAATAAATATTGGATGGAAGGGTGTACAATAGAGCCGATCCCATAAGGATCGTCATTACCAATTGGATCCTCGTCCTTTCGCGCATGAAGCGCCAACCATGATAAAGAACCGCTGCGGTAAGGAGGACACTTAAATTATACCCTCTGAGTTGCATGCTGAAATTCAGGAAGGGGATGGTCGTAGATAATAAGACGGCAGCGATGACTCCAGTGGATGAATCGAAGAATCTCTTTCCAAGAAAAAAGGTGTACAAAATCCCACCAAGGGCGATCATCCATTGAAGAAAACGAAGAGAGCCGGGATGGTGGATCCAAAAATAGAAATCACGCTCACCGAACAGGGCTGTCCATCCATTGTTGATCAGATTGAAAAGGATATGATTGTTCGGATCCGGATAAGTACTGATGGTCTCACTTGCCTTGACGAGGGCAAAGTCTTTAAGGGAGATCATTTCATCCCACCACATATCCTGGTCAAGATACTGGACCAACCAAAACAGCATAGGGATCAAAGCAATGAAAGCAAAGATGGAAACAGGTAGATTTCTTTTCATTCTCTCATGGTTCTTCCACAAATGTAACCTTTCGGTCGATTTGAGAATACCCTTGATTATGTTGAACTTCGCATCACAAAAATCACAACCATGAGCAACCCACTTTTGGAGTCTTTCAACACTCCTTTCGATACCATGCCTTTTCCTCTCGTCAAGCCTGAACACTACCTTCCAGCCATTGAAAATGCGATCGAGGAGGCCAAAGCCAATGTGGATGAGGTGGTGAGTGACCATTCTGAGCCAAATTTTGAGAATACCATCGCCCGATTGGAATTTGCCAGTCTCCGCTTGAATATGATCGCAGAGTGCTTCTTCAACCTGAATAGTGCAGAGACCAACGATACCATTCAGAAATTGGCAAGAGAGATCTCTCCCAAATTGACCGCCTTTGGAAACGATATCCTCCTGAATGAAGAACTCTTTGAGCGGATCCAGAAGGTGTGGAATAAAAGGGATGAAATGAAACTCAACCCGGAAGAGACCATGCTACTGGAAAAGACCTACAAGAGCTTTGTCCGAAATGGTGCGAATCTCTCCTCTGAAAAAAAGGAAAAGCTGCGCGAATTGGATCGCGAGATCGCGACCACAACGTTGCAATTCGGTGAGAATGTCCTCGCCGAGACCCATGACTTCACTTTGGTGATCGAAAACGAGGCGGATCTTGCCGGACTTCCGGATGCTTCTATCGAATCGGCTGCGGAGGAGGCAGAGCAAAGAGGAATGAAAGATAAGTGGGTTTTCACCCTGGATTTTCCAAGCTATGTACCCTTCATTACCTATGCGAAAAACCGTGAACTGAGGAAGGAAATGGCAACGGCTTACGGCAAGAGAGCTTTCCGGGACAATGACCACAACAATGAGGAGACCGTTCTCCGGATCGCCAATCTTCGACACGAACGTGCCAATCTTCTTGGATTCCCCACTCATGCGGCATTCATATTGGAAGAGAGAATGGCCGAGAAACCTGAGAAGGTGGAGGAATTCCTTCAGGACCTCTTGAAAAAAGCCTTGCCCGCAGCAAAGAATGATGTCCAGGAGGTCGCCGAATTCGCCAAAAAACTGGACGGGGTCGAAGATCTGAAGAGGTGGGATTTCGCCTATTATGCTGAAAAGTTGAAAAAGGAACGATTTGGTATCGATGACGAGACCCTGAAGCCTTTCTTCAAACTTGAAAATGTCATTGACGGGGTGTTCAAGACCGCAAATCGCCTTTATGGGATCAGCTTTGTAGAAAGAAATGATATTCCCAAATATCATCCGGACGTCATCACCTACGAGGTGGTGGATGAAAATGGTGATTTTCTTTCGGTCCTATACGCGGATTTCTTCCCCCGCAAAGGAAAGCGAAACGGTGCATGGAAGACCAGTTACCGAAGTCAGTTCCGATTGAAGGGAAAAGATCATCGCCCTCATATTTCCATCGTTTGCAATTTTACAAAGCCCACCTCATCCAAACCTTCTCTATTGACCTTCAATGAGGTCACCACTCTTTTTCACGAATTTGGACATGCACTTCACGGCATGTTGGCTGATTCAACCTATCCCGGCTTATCAGGGACCAGTGTATACTGGGATTTCGTCGAACTTCCTTCTCAGATCTTTGAGAACTGGTGTTACGAAAAAGAATGTCTCGATTTGTTCGCCAAGCATTATGAAACTGGCGAAAGGATTCCCATGGAATTGGTCGAAAAGCTCAAGGATAGTTCAACCTTCCTGGAAGGATACCAAACAGTTCGCCAGCTTGGATTCGGACTCCTGGACATGGCTTGGCACAATATCGATCCTCGTGGAGTCAGGAATGTATCCGAGCATGAGGACAAGGCTCTTGAGCCAGCTCAGGTGATCGAAAAGATACCCGGAACCAATATCAGTTGCTCCTTTGGACACATCTTTCAAGGAGGCTATTCTGCTGGATATTACAGCTATAAGTGGGCAGAGGTTTTGGATGCAGATGCATTTGAACGATTCGTGGAAGAGGGGATCTTCAACCCCAAGGTCGCCGCAGACTTTAGAAGGTTACTATCTTCTGGTGGCACCAGACATCCAATGGAACTCTTCGTCGAGTTTCGTGGAAGAGAACCCAAGCCTGAAGCACTTCTCAAGCGTGCCGGATTATTGGTCGCAGAATAAAAA
>JAJLJK010000307.1:0-2874 GCA_033844885.1 Bacteroidota bacterium
TGGGATCGACCTTTCCATTACGGATGATGCACTGGATTACATCGTCGAAAAAGCGGTGGAATTCAAACTGGGGGCTCGTGGCCTTCGAAGCATCTGCGAAGCCATCCTGACCGATGCCATGTTCCATCTCCCCTCAGACGAAGAACAGGTAAAGGAGTTGGTGGTCGATCGCAATTATGCTGCTCAGAAGATCGGAAAGATCAGCATGGAAAAGCTAAAGGCAGCCTCCTAATAACCACTGGATAAAAAAATAAAACCCCGCAATTTGCGGGGTTTTTTATTGATACAAGATTCGTTTCTCAGTAATTGAAGATTCGAAGGTTCATCTGATCGAGGCCTTTTTCACCGCGAATGAAGAATACCTGAGCCATGGTCTTCTTTCCGTCGAGTTCGAGAACGCCCTGAGCAAGCCACTGCTCACCACGGACCGACTCGGAGACTCCTGTGAAAACAGCGGATTCATATCCTTTATTGAGGACCGACTTAAGATCTTCGGTATTCAGATCGAGGCGAATGTCGCTCAATTCTTCATTGGCTTGGCCAAGAGAACCATTATTCAGTTTCACAATACCACGGCCACCTTCGGGAAGAACGACCATGACTTCATGGTCTACCAGATCCATGGCTCCTGCACTCATCGCGGATGTTCCTGTACTTGCATTGTCATCCGAGTGATGACCTCCATCACTGAGGATAGGGGCGATCACAAGACCTACAAGACAGGTTAATTTGATAAGGATATTCATCGATGGTCCAGAAGTGTCCTTAAAGGGATCTCCAACGGTATCACCGGTAACAGCAGCTTTATGAGCGTCAGAACCTTTATAGGTCATCTTACCGTCGATCTCCACACCTGCTTCGAAGGATTTCTTGGCATTATCCCAGGCACCACCAGCGTTGTTCTGGAAAATGGCCCACATGACCCCAGAAACGGTAACACCTGCCATATATCCACCAAGTACTTCTGCAGCCAGGCGAGAATCGCCGGAAATGAATTTGGTGACTAGGGCAATGACGATCGGAGTGAGGATGGTGATCAGACCAGGGAGCATCATTTCACGAAGAGATGCAGTGGTTGAGATCTCCACACACTTGTCGTATTCCGGCTCGGCCTTTCCTTCCATGATCCCGGGGATCTCCTTGAACTGGCGGCGAACTTCCTTCACCATGGCCATGGCTGCCTTACCTACCGAGCTCATTGCAAGGGCAGAGAAGACCACAGGGATCATCGCACCCACGAAAAGGGCAGAAAGAACGGGAGCCTTGAAAATGTTGATACCGTCAATCCCAGTAAAGGTCACATAGGCAGCAAAAAGCGCCAAGGCGGTCAAGGCCGCAGAGGCGATCGCAAATCCTTTTCCGATGGCTGCGGTAGTGTTACCTACAGAGTCCAGAATATCAGTACGCTCACGTACTTCGGAGGGGAGTTCGCTCATCTCGGCGATACCACCAGCGTTATCCGCGATCGGGCCAAAGGCATCGATAGCCAGCTGCATGGCAGTGGTCGCCATCATAGCCGACGCCGCAATTGCCACACCGTAGAAACCTGCAAAGGCATAGGCACCGGAAATTGCAGCAGCGAACAGGATCACAGGCAAGAAAGTAGACATCATTCCAGTGGCTAGACCGGCGATGATATTTGTGGCTGCCCCGGTCGATGAGTTCTTAATGATCCCGAGTACGGGCTTTTTACCAAGACCAGTGTAATATTCTGTAAAGTAGCTGATCAACCCACCCACGGCAAGTCCGATGATGGTAGCCATGAACACTTCTGTGTTCGTGATGATCTTGATCCCTTCGCCAAAGAAGGACATCTTGATCTCGGCCGGAAGCATCCAGCGGATGATGAAATAAGAAGAGATGGCGGTCAGGATGATCGCACCCCAGTTTCCAATATTCAGTGCGCGCTGTACGTCCGCTTCCTTGGCATTGTTATCCTTGATCTTCACGAAGAAGGTTCCGATGATGGAGAAGATGATTCCCAATCCCGCGATCAGAACGGGAAGGAGGATGGGGCCCATTCCGCCAAAGGCATCATTCATGGCGGCACCATCATTCATGTCGTTGATGACATAGTTTCCGAGGACCATCGCTGCAAGCATCGTGGCCACATAGGAACCGAAGAGGTCAGCACCCATTCCGGCAACATCACCTACGTTATCTCCAACGTTGTCTGCAATGGTGGCTGGGTTCCTTGGGTCATCCTCTGGAATTCCGGCCTCAACCTTTCCAACAAGGTCGGCACCGACATCAGCGGCTTTGGTATAGATACCCCCGCCCACACGGGCAAAAAGGGCAATTGACTCGGCACCCAATGAAAATCCAGCAAGGGATTCGAGTACCACGGTCATTTCATAGTAAAAGTTTTCCTCTCCAGCCATCAACCAACCGGTAAGCATGGCAAAGATTGAGCTAAGTCCGAAGACGGCCAGGCCGGCTACACCAAGACCCATGACAGAACCCCCTGTGAAGGAGACCTTCAATGCCTTGGGTAGACTTGTACGAGCTGCCTGCGTTGTGCGAACGTTGGCCGATGTGGCAATTCTCATCCCGATATTTCCGGCAACAGCAGAGAATACCGCCCCAATGACAAAGGCCACTACGATGAACCAATGTGTGGTTTCAACGACCTGCGAAACTACTCCAAGGGCAGCTCCTGCAATGACAACAAAGATGGCAAGCATACGATACTCGGCCTTGAGGAATGCCATTGCACCTTGCTTGACATAACCAGCCAGCTTCTTCATTTTTTCCTCGCCGGCATCTTGCTTGTTCACCCATGATCCGAGGTAGGCCATGTAAAGCAGGGCAACTACTCCGAAAAGTGGAAGCAGGTAGATCAGATTTTCCATGAATTCGATTCTATTGTTATCG
>JAJLJK010000308.1:0-4848 GCA_033844885.1 Bacteroidota bacterium
GAGAAAAAGATCCGATATCTGAATTCTCTTTTAAAAGTGGGTTTTGACACCCTGGATTTTGGAAGCTTCGTTTCTCCAAAGGCGATCCCTCAATTGCGCGATACCCCTGAGGTTCTAAATGGTCTTGATCTTTCTTCCACCCGCACGAAGCTATTGGCCATTGTAGCCAATCTTCGCGGTGCACAAGAGGCCGTTCAACATGATCAAATTCGCTACCTGGGTTTTCCCTTTTCGATCTCCGAGACCTTTCAACGGCGAAACACGAATCGGGGGATCGATGAATCCTTTGAGATCGTCAAAGAGATCCAGGATCTATGTGTCAAGAATCAAAAAGAATTGGTGATCTACTTCAGCATGGGTTTTGGCAATCCCTATGGCGAACCATGGAACGTGGAGATCGTGGAGGAATGGGCCGAAAAGATGCACGGTCAGGGAGTGAGGATCATCAGTCTCAGCGATACGATCGGAACATCCGAACCTGATTCTATCACCTACCTCTTCTCTAACCTGGTACCCAGATATCCAGATATTGAATTTGGTGCACACCTGCATACGACACCGTCCACCTGGTTCGAGAAGATCGAAGCGGCCTACGAAAATGGATGCCGTCGTTTTGACGGGGCAGTGAAGGGATATGGTGGTTGTCCCATGGCGGATAAAGAATTGGTAGGCAATATGCCAACCGAGAATTTGATCTCTTTCTGCACCGCACGCAAGATCCCGTCCAATATTAACACCCTGGCGTTCGAATCTGCCTATAACATCGCCTTGCAAACCTTTCCTCAATAACCTTACCTTTGATCCGGCTACAGGTTCCCCTTTCGGGGGATGAAAAGGGAATCCGGTGAGAATCCGGAACTGTTCCCGCAGCTGTATGTCCCATTTTCAGGCTGCATTTTGCCACTGTCGAGATTTGATCCGATGGGAAGGCGCAGAACCTGGGACAAGTCAGAAGACCTGCCTGAGGCCAAGTTTCATTCAATACTTTCGGGATAAAAGTATTGGGAAGGCTCTTAACATCCTTTCTAGCAGGTAATACCTGTATTCCGACAGCTATTGAATGAGGGATTTTAACCTTTAACCCTTGTTCAATGAAGAACGTTTTACTTGCCTGGCTGATCGCCATTGGCTTCTCAACCACCGCCCAGGTCAATCGACTGGGAGATCTTCAATTTTTCATAGGCACCGGACCGGACACCTTGGGTATCGTGCTTGATTTTCATGAACCTTACAGTACCACCAGCTTTGCCTTTGGGATCCTGGCCACCGATTCGATCACCTGGAATCAGGCTGTGTCATTGATAGGAGCTGCGGATCCGTCCGTTCAATTTGGTTTTGGATTGCCATCCATCATTCGGTACTATGGGATGAACAGAGCCAATTCGGGTTCCAGAAAATGGGTGCTCCTTCGCCGTCAGGGAATCAATTGGGATCGACAGAGATCCATGCAATCCTATATTCGGTCAGGGGAGTGGGGGGCATTTGCATTTTTGGATACAACCACCACCCTAACTCCGGAGGTGCAAGAGGTTGCCTTGCCTCCCACAAGTAAAGGAATCGGAGAGATCCAATTTTACGCAGGTTCAGGTTCGGATACAGCTACCCTCGTGGTGGATTTCCTTCATGATTTTCCCTATGATTCCTATCGGTATGGTATTTTGTTTTCAGACTCCATTTCCATCCAGGACATGCTGATCTCTATATCGCAGGATACCGGTATCTCAGTGGATATGTCAGGAGGTTTCCTCAATTCGATCATCATCCAAAAGGACACCGGCGCTCCGGGACAGCCAAATTACTGGTCCACTTGGAGTGGGTCTTCTCTTTCTGGTCTTCTGATGAATTCCGGCATCGGAACCTATATCTCACCTGGCGAGGTAGCAGGATGTACCTACACCGATTTCTTTCCGGCAAGAAGGCCGCGGTTACCACTGTCAGGAATCCCATCCTATCCGATCCACCATTCTGCTTTGACATCCTGGATAGGAACAGGTACGGATTCGACCATCCTTGTGGTGGACTTTAAAGATGGACAACCTCCAATTGCTTTTGGTTACATATTCACAGCACCTTCGACCATTCAGGATATGCTCAATGAACTGGATCAGTGGCGTTCGGACCTTTCTATTTCCATGCCTGGTGGATTTTTGACGGACATCACTTTTGGATCCCGCTCAGGGGTAGGGGGCGCACCGGATTACTGGGGTACCTGGTCCGCATCAAATGGCGCGGATTGGAAAATGAATCTTGGATTGTCCACCGCTCTTGAAAAAGATGGTTGGATCGGCCTTTCATACACGAATTTCGAACCCGCAGTATATCCCTATGTCCCTGTATCAGCCGGACCCAATTTGGGAACTGTAGAACAGAATGGTCAGAAGGCGATATTTCTAGGCCCCAACCCCACAACAGGAGAGGTCAATCTCCATGTGGAAAACTCTCTCCAATATCGGGTGATCGACATTCAGGGAAAGATCATGTTGGAAGGAGAACTCAAAAAGGGGCAAAACTCCATTGACATAGGATCGTTCCGCCCGGGTGTCTACAGTCTCGAAATATCATCCGGTACATGGTTCACAGTGAAAAAGGTGATCCTGAAATGAGAAAGCTGCTTCCCATCTATTTTATTCTAATGGGGCTTCAAGCCTTTGCTCAGCCAGGGCCATATCCGGCTGCAGCCGAAAAATGGGGGTCTACGGCCGTCCCGGCAGATACAAGCCTCATCGTCCGATGGGCAGATCAGTGCTCAGTGGTTCGAGGCTATCTCGATATGAGCGACAAGAGTCTTGGAAGGGTTTCTCATGGTTGGGATTCACTTGCTCTCGGAATGGCCGATAATCAGGTGGTCAGCCTCGGGGATAGTGGGGTGGCCACTTTCTATTTTGACCCACCCATCTCAGATGTTCCTGGAATGGATCTTGCCATATTCGAGAACAGTTTTGATGACCGCTATCTGGAACTGGCTTTTGTAGAGGTGAGTTCGGATGGGCAGAACTTCTACAGGTTCCCATCGTCGAGCCTCACCCAGAGTCAGGTACAGACCGGTCCGTTTGACTTCACGGATCCTACCGATCTCCATAACCTGGCAGGCAAGTATCGAGGCGGGTTTGGAACCCCTTTTGACCTGAAGGACCTCGATTCGGTTCAGGGTTTGAATCTTCAAGCTGTGACCCATGTCCGTATCGTTGACGTAGTAGGTTCCATCGCCCCGTCCATTGCAACCCATGATGCATCAGGCCGAATCATCAATGATCCTTTTCCAACCCCTTTCCCTTCGGGTGGGTTCGATCTGGATGCAGTGGCTGTGTTGCAAGCCAACACGCTATCCGAGGTCGAATTGGCAACGTCTTCGATCGATTGGAAGATCCTGCACCATATTTTGTTCGTCAACTCTCCTTCGCGGTCAGAATTGGAGGTGGAACTGTTCTCATTGGATGGGAGGCACTTAGGCCGTGAAATAGGAATGGGAACATGTAGGATCCACCTAGGAGATGAACCTGTTCTTGTGGTGCGCATACGTTGTGGTCAGAGATTCTCGATTATCAAGGTTTTGAACGATTGATCCATAAGAAATACATATTCTTTTTCCTCCTGACGGTTTCTTTCATTCCATTAACATGGGCTCAGAACGATACGGTGGTACTGAGGGAAATCCCCGTTGTGGATCAACGTCTGAGACCTTCTCCCGGAGTTGATTCCTATGACCTGAACCTTAAGGAATTGGTGATCCCTGGAAGAGAACTCTCCCGGATCCTGAGTGATCAAACGCCAGTTTTCATCAAGGACTATGGTCCCGGTCAGATCGCAACATCCGGTGTGCGAGGGACCAGTGCTCAGCATACCGATGTTCTATGGAATGGTATAGGGATCAATTCTCCTGGACTGGGTCAAACCAATTTCTCAATTCTTCCAGTCACTGGTTTTGGATCCGGCCAAATAATCATTGGCAATGGGTCGGTATTCAATTCTTCTGGGGGCTTTGGAGGCTCTCTGCTGCTTCAAACCCCTTCTAATTTATCATATTCCATCTCGGGGTGGTTAAGCGCATCAGGAGGCTCGTTTGGCACCTTCCGGGGGGAAGGTGAGGTGCAATGGAAGGGCTTTCGGATCTATGGACAGGAATATTCTTCTGATAATGATTACTCATTCCTGAACTACACCTTAGAGGGCGTTCCTGAACAAAAGTTGCAAAATGCCTCATTTCGAGGTCGGAATTGGATGGTCGATGGGGGGATCGATCTTGGTGCCGGAAAGCTGAATATCCATGCATGGTATCAGGATCAGAACCAAGATCTTCCAGCACCGATCTCAGCCTTTTTGGACAATGATCGTATAGAGAAGATGCGACAGACTTCTGTCAGGTCGTCTCTCGAGTACCTCTTGCCTGTATCTTATGGAGGATGGATCTTCCGAATGGCGGGAATGAAGAATTCAACCCATTACTCAACGAATGTAATTGACTCAAAAACAGATTTCAACACAACATTATCTCAAGTCGTGTTTCGAACACGTCTCTTCGGATTCAACCTTCAGGCTGGCGGTGAGATCCGCCAGGACCGTTGGCAACAGGAGTCCATTTCCCAATGGACCTGGAACTCCTATCTGAACGGGGTTTGGAAGAAGAATAGCGTCGAATTATCGGGAATGGCCAGGGCGATCGGAAACAATCAGTACTCTGGAATCCAGGGGTCTCTTGGGGCTACTGTCGACCTTTTTGAGGACTTTTTTCTGTCGATCGACCTGGCCAGGAACCTCCGTCTTCCGACCTTGAATGATCTGTATTACCCCCTTGGTGGGAATCCGGATCTTCAACCGGAAAAGGGGTATAGTATGGAAGGTGGAATCGGA
>JAJLJK010000309.1:0-34692 GCA_033844885.1 Bacteroidota bacterium
GGCAAGGCAAGTGGCAAACTTGGCAAATTCACTCGGCTGTAAACTGAAGCTCCCAATTGCAAACCAGCTTCTCGCTCCATTGACCTCTTTTCCAAAGAGCAACACCAATACCAACAATGCACAGGTGGTAATGAAGATCGGATAGGCGAGCTTTTCAAAGAACCGACCGTCGATGAGAAGAATGGAACCTGCGATACCCAGGGAGGTCAGGATCCAGATCAACTGTTTTCCGTATTTCTGCGATACGTCCAGGATATTACTGTGCTCCTCATTGTAGACAGCGGCGTAAATATTCAGCCAACCCATCAGAACCAGTAACAGGAACAGCAGGACCAGTGTCCAATCAATGCGTCCGAATGTACTTTTATCGTGCCTCATTCGATATCCACATAAAGGCTGTCCGATCCATAGATCTCGATCATCTGTTTTCTATACTCTTCATTAAGGTCTCCCTCAAACATCCTTTTCTCCAGATAATCGCGCGAAATGGTATCCGTAAGGTACTTCTCCATCATCAGGCTGGCGATGGGTGCGGCCCACCTCGATCCCCAGTATCCATTCTCCACAATGATCGCGATGGCGATCTTGGGATCATCCTTTGGTGCAAATGCAATGAAGATGGAATGGTCCTGACCATGGGGATTCTCGGCTGTTCCGGTCTTTCCGCACATGGGAATGGATTCGATCCTGGCCCCACGGGCGGTTCCGGTTTCAAATACCTGATACATTCCCTCAACTATTGGGGCGAAGTGTTTCTCCTCCACTGTGGTCTTTCTGCGTACGCTGAATCGGTCGTCCTGAATAGGTGATCCATTCACCTCCTTAACGATGTGGGGGGTGTAGTACCATCCGCGATTAGCGATGATAGCAGCTACATTGGCAAGCTGAATAGGGGTGACCAATAATTCACCCTGACCGATTCCCAAAGAAATGGCAGACACCGCTTTCCATCCCGTGTATCCAAATGAGCGATCGTAATAATCCGCATCGGGAACAAAGCCCTTTCGGCCGGTGGGGAGGTCATTATTCAGGAACTGTCCGAGACCAAAACTCTTCACGTGATTTGACCAGGCGTTCATTCCTTGTTGTGCAGTAGGGTAACTGTCTACGATGCGTTTAAAGACGTTGCAATAGTAATTGTTGCAGGATTTGGAGATGCTCTTTTCTAGTGCCATTGTTCCGCCGCCACAGTGGCATCCAACGTGCAATCGGCCAAAGTGAAATCCGTGATGGCAGGTGAAGGTCGTGTTCTGAGTGATCACCCCCTCCTGAAGACCGATCAAGGCATTGACCACTTTAAATGGAGACCCGGGGGGATATTCCGCCAGGAGGCCTCGATCAAAGAGAGGCTTGTTGAGTGAATCACGGTACAATTTCGTGTAATTCCGGTTCCGTTGGCGACCCACCAGTAGATTTGGATCGTAACCCGGACTAGTGACCAATGACAGGATCTCACCCGAAGATGGCTCTATCACGACAATGCTTCCCCGTTTCCCTGCCATGAGACGTTCTCCATACAATTGAAGATCGATGTCAATGGTGCTTCTGAGCTCTGCCCCGGCTTGTGGAAGGGTGTCGTATATGCCTCCCCTGAAAAGGCCCTTCTCAGTATTGTGGACATCCACCATGACGCGCCTTACCCCGGCTTTACCACGTAGGAGTTCTTCATAGCTCTTATCGATCCCAGCCACACCGATCAAGTCTCCTTTCGAATAATTGGGATGGCGCTTGAGGTATTGATCACTGGCCTCACCAATGAAGCCGACCACATTGGCTGCACCGGAATAAGGATAGTCTCGCAAAATTCTTTTCTGGGTATAGAATCCCTTGTATTTCACCAATTTCTCCTGGATCTGGGCATAATTCTCTTTGGAGATCTGAGTGAGGAAGATCGTCGGTTTACGCCACGAATAGAATTTGGCTTCTCGAATTTTCCTATCGAAGTAGGATCGTTCGATATCGAGTAGCTGACAGAAAGCTGCTGTGTCCATTCGCTCCACCTGATATGGAACCACCATCAGGTCGTAGGCGACTTGATTTCCTATCAATAATTGGCCATTGCGGTCATACACATATCCCCTTGGAGGATAAAGTTTCAGTGTACGAACGACGTTATTCTCTGCGCTCAGTTTGTAGGAATCATCAAGGACCTGAAGGTAGAACAGGCGGGCGATGAAGCTGAGGCCGATGAACAAGAAGAAGATATAGAAGAGGTACTTCCTTTCCATTCTGCGTTAGTTCCTTCTGTATAGCAGGAGTTGCAGCAGGAGGATCAATGTGAGGCTAAATGCCCCTGAAAGTAGGCTCCTGAAAAAGACCTGGGGCAACTCCAGGAATTTGAAGGTCTCGAGTGTAAACAACCAAATATGGTGAAATATTACACCAAAGGCACTGTATATCAAAAATTTACTGGTCCCCATTGTCGATAGGTTCAGCCGGCCAAATTCCTCCCCTCCCTGTGTAGCTACAAGGCGGAGCAGAGAAGGACGGATGAAAGCTAGAAACGTTGTGGCCGAGGCGTGAAGGGCGCCACTGTTTTCGAAGATGTCGATCGTAAATCCAAGGAAGAACCCGACGAACATCAATCGAATATTGCCAAATTGGGGTGGAAGCGTGAGGATCACAACGAGGTAGATATATGGATTGAGATATCCAAAAAGAGCCACATTGTTCAGCACAAGGCCCTGAAGAAGGACCAAACCAATGATCCCAATGATCTCATTCAACAGGCTATTCTTCATGGGCCTCCGCTTCGAGTTGGCCCCTTTCGGGTAACAACTTGTTCTCCACTACATACACAAAACTCAAAGCTGAATAATCGGTGGATAATTGGAGTTCCAGCTTATAGAATCCGGTTTCAGGATTGAGTTCAAAGGCGGTGATCCTTCCGATCATGACTCCGGGAGGATAGACCGAGCTTCGTTCATCCGTAATTATGGTGTCACCAATATGGATCGGGGCCTGTTTGGGAATGTCATTCATTTCCGCCATGCGGTAATCCCCTCCGGACCATAGCACGGGTCCAAAGTGATCGCTGTGAAGGAATTTTCCGGTAGCTCTACCTTTGGGGTGGATCAACGGGATCACGGACGAATAATGCTTACTGACCCCATTGACAACGCCGATGATCCCATTGGGCCCGATCACTCCTTGTCCAGGGCGGATCCCATGGAGTCTTCCGCGATTCAAGGTGATGTAATTCTGTCTCTTGTTAAAGGATGAATTGATGACCTTGGCGGGGATGAATCGGTATTGCTGGAAAGTGGCACTATCCGTGACAATACTGTCCGAACCCAGAGTACGGCCGTATTGATTCTTTTCGAGAAGTTGTTTCAGGGATGCATTCTCTCGGGCCAATTGCTGGTTGATGTCCGCCAGGTTAAAATACTCCTCCACCGAACTGTAGGCCGCCAACAATCTTCCATTGGTTTCCTGCAGGGTATTGAAGACCCTTGAGCGATGGTAGCTTTGGTTATTGATGATCAGAGAAAGACAGATCAACTGCAGCACCAGGAAGATGATGAAATCCTGATTCTTAATGAGCAGTTGAAGGAGGTTCCGCATAGGATGATTCTAGGTCTTCCGAATTATCGCATCAGGAAATTGAACTTGTCGAGGTTCTTGAGGGCAATTCCGGTTCCACGGACAACCGCACGAAGGGGATCCTCAGCAACATAGACAGGGAGATCGGTCTTCATGCTGATCCGTTTGTCCAGACCCCTGAGCATGGATCCACCACCCGCCATATAGATCCCTGAATTATAGATATCTGCGGCCAGTTCAGGTGGGGTCATACTCAAGGCTTCCATGATCGCATCCTCGATACGTAGAATGGATTTTTCAAGAGCCTTGGCGATCTCTTTGTAGGTGACCATGATCTGCTTGGGCTTTCCGGTGAGGAGGTCACGGCCCTGAACCGCCATATCATCCGGAGCATTTTCCAGTTCATCCAAAGCGGATCCGACATTGATCTTGATCTGCTCCGCGGTCCGCTCTCCAACGTACAGGTTGTGATGTGTACGCATGTAGTAGGCAATATCGTTGGTGAAAACGTCACCAGCCACTTTGATGGACTTGTCGCAGACGATCCCACCAAGGGCCAAAACAGCGATCTCAGTGGTTCCTCCACCGATATCGATGATCATATTTCCCTTGGGTTCAAGCACATCCACTCCAATACCAATGGCTGCAGCCATGGGTTCGTGGATGAGGTACACCTCTTTGGCACCCGCATGTTCCGCTGAATCACGCACGGCTCGTTTTTCCACTTCGGTGATCCCCGATGGGATACAGATGACCATCCGTAGGGAAGGGGCAAAGAGTTTATTCTTCAGTGATGGGATGCTTTTGATCATCTCGCGGATCATGTGCTCACTCGCTTCAAAATCCGCGATCACACCATCTTTGAGAGGGCGTACCGTTTTGATGTTCTCATGGGTCTTTCCATGCATCTGGCGTGCCTCATGACCAACAGCCAGGATCTTTCCGGTCTGGCGATCCATGGCAACGATACTGGGTGCATCCACAACAACTTTGTCATTGTGAATGATCAGCGTGTTTGCCGTTCCAAGGTCGATGGCGATGTCGTGAATGAAGAAGTCGAACAATCCCATTGGGTGAAGGGGTTTAGGTCAATGTTTGAAATGGCGGGTCCCTGTAAAGACCATGGCCATTTTATTTTCGTTGCAATAATCAATGCTCAATTGGTCCTTAATGGAACCTCCTGGTTGGATCACGGTATCGATCCCCTCTTCATGAGCGATCTCCACACAATCCGGGAAGGGAAAGAATGCATCGGATGCCATGACAGCTCCTTTGAGATCGAATTCAAATCCCTTCGCCTTGGCAATGGCCTGTCTGAGGGCATCCACACGACTGGTTTGCCCGGTTCCACTTGCCAGAAGTTGTTTGCCTTTTGCAAGGACAATCGTGTTGCTCTTTGTGTGTTTACAGATCTTGGACGCAAAGGCCAGGTCTTCCAATTGCTCCTGGGTAGGCTGAGCATCAGTCACTGGTTTCATGGTAGGGATCGAGTCCGTAACATGGTCGCGTTCCTGAACTAGAATTCCGTTCAGGGCAGTGCGGACGTTCCAGTGCTGTGGGGTCAGATCCTTGATGGTCAGAATGATCCTGTTCTTTTTGCTTTTCAGGATCTCGAGCGCATCCTCGTCATAAGAAGGTGCCATGACCACTTCACAGAAGATGTTGTTGATCTCATCGGCTGTGGCTTTGTCGATGTTTCGGTTGATGGCAATGATCCCTCCGAAAGCACTCACCGGATCACCCGCAAGGGCATCTTTCCACGCGGTCAGAAGGTCTTCGCGTGAAGCAAGGCCACATGCATTGTTGTGCTTGATGATGGCTACGGTAGGATCGTCGAACTCGCGAATGAGATTCAATGCCGCGTCGACATCGAGAAGGTTGTTATCGCTAAGTTCCTTTCCGTGGAGTTGTTGAAGCATTTTTGAAAGATCTCCAAAGAACATCCCCTTTTGGTGAGGATTTTCTCCATAGCGAAGTACGGTAGCCTCCGACTCGGACACTTTCAATGCGTGAACCGCTCCATCCTGATTGAAGTAATTGAAGATGGCGCTGTCATAATGAGAAGATACCTCAAAGGCTCGAGTGGCAAATAATCTTCGCTGCTCCAAAGAGGTAGAACCATTTTGCTTCTGAAGGATCTCAAGGAACTCGTCATAGTACTTGACCGAAGGAACGATGAGCACATCAGCGAAGTTCTTAGCGGCACCACGGATAAGGCTAATTCCGCCGATATCGATCTTTTCGATGATATCACTTGGTGAAGCTCCGGAAGCGACCGTCTCTTCAAACGGATAAAGGTCCACGATCACGATATCGATCTCAGGGATCTCATATTGGGCAGCTTCTTTCTGATCTCCGGAATGTTCTCGTCTATGAAGGATCCCACCAAAGATCTTTGGATGCAGGGTTTTGACACGTCCACCGAAAATAGAGGGATATCCAGTAAGGTCCTCGACCGGAACGACCGGGATCCCAAGATCCTCGATGAACTTTTGGGTTCCACCTGTCGAATAAAGGGTGACTCCATGGTTGTGGAGTTCTTTTACGATCGGTTCCAGACCGTCTTTGTAATAAACAGAAATCAGGGCTCCTTTGGCCTTTTTCTCTACACTCATTCCTTGGGTTTTCAAAGCCGCGAAAATACAGATTTGCAGGGGGTATTGCCCTATTAACCGGATTGAAATTTAAAAAATAGATTCACTTGAGTTCCCACCTTTTCTCGATATTTATCCCCATGGTTTTCCTCCATCTTTTTTTCGAGAGTTTTCGGTTCGCCGTTCAAGCCCTTGTTGTCAACCGACTCAGGACCTTCCTTTCCCTATTGGGAATCAGTATTGGTATTTTTTGCATCATCCTGGTGTACTCCCTAACCGACTCGCTCGAGAAGGGAATTCGCGACAGTGTTTCCTCCCTTGGTACCAACGTTCTGTATGTTCAGAAATGGTCCTGGGGTGGAGGCGGTGGTGAGTACCAGTGGTGGAAGATCATGAATTGGCCTGAGCCAAGCTATCGCGAGTTCAAGCAGCTTCAAAGCAGGACCGACCTTCCTGAGGCGATGAGTTATGCCCTTGGCGTAAGTGGAACAGCAAAGTACAAGGAGAATTCGGTCGAGAATGCCCGGATCGTCGGCTCCACCCATGATTTCATGGACATTTGGAAATTCGATCTATCTAGTGGCCGATATTATACAGAGCATGAATCTGATGGAGGGGTTCCCTATGTGATCATCGGTCAGGATATTGCTGATGGCCTTTTTCTGAACATGGATCCCATTGGTCGCGAGATCAAACTTCTCGGTCAGAAGTTCACCGTAATTGGAGTCTTCGAAAAATCGGGAAATTCGATGATCGGACAGCGATATGATGATATGATCATGATGCCTGCCACCTACCTACTGAGGATCGTTTCGGAGGCCAATGTTCAGGGGACAAACATCATGGTCAAGGGTCCTGATGCAATTAGCATGGAGGAACTCAAGGATGAGATACGTGGGAAAATGAGAGCCATTCGCCGTCTTAGCCCAAAGGCGGAGGATAATTTCTCATTAAATGAGATCTCTGCCTTTGCCGCCGTTTTTGACCAGATCTTCTCCATCGTGGGGATCGCCGGAACCATCATTGGAGGATTTGCCATTTTGGTCGGTGGGTTCGGTATCGCAAATATCATGTTCGTCAGCGTGAAGGAACGAACGGATCAGATCGGGATCCAAAAGAGTCTGGGAGCCCGAAGGAGCTTTATCCTTTGGCAGTTTCTACTAGAAGCGATCATACTTTCCATCCTGGGGGGATTCTTGGGGTTGATCCTGGTCTTTGGGGGAATCCAGGTGGTCAATCAGGTATTTGATATGACCGTTTCGTTGACCCTGGAAAATATTCTCACTGGGTTGTTAATCTCCCTCATTGTGGGGATCATCAGTGGTCTGGTGCCGGCAGGAGTGGCGGCTCGGATGGATCCTGTGGAAGCTATTCGGGCAGGTTCCTAAGGGCAAAAAGGAGCGAGTAGCGCACCTATGTCCTTTAACATTCCCTCATCTTCCGGACCAAAAGCACGGACCACATGGGAGTCAATATCGATCTGACCGATGAGTTTTCCCTTACGGTGAATGGGAACAACGATCTCGCTTCTGGTCTCTATGCTGCAAGCGAGGTAATTGGATTCCCGCTCCACATCATCCACCAAAAACGTATCTCCCGATTCCGCCACTTGACCGCAAATTCCCTTTCCATATGGGATGCGGGTATGATCGGTCTCCGCTCCCACGTACGGTCCGATCTCCAGCATTCGCTCCTTGTCATTCATAAAGTAGAATCCGACCCAATTGTAGTGCGGTAATTCGTCATACAGCAACTGGCAGGTTTTCTTCAAAATATCTGATTCATTTTGATCGGCCATCTTCTTGACCTGATCAAGGATCTCTGAATATGTCATGACTGTAGAAGTTTTAAAATCTTGGGAATAAAGATCAGACCCCCGATCAAAAGGCTTATCAAAGAGGCCCAAAGGACCGCACCGGCGGCAATGTCCTTGGCTCGGCCGATCCCTTCACGATGTTCTGGATGAAGGGCGTCCATAGCAGTTTCCAGAGCGGCATTCATGGCCTCCATGGAGATCACTCCTCCGATACACAAGAGGATAGCCACCCATTCCCAATTATCCACCTTAAGGAACCATGCTGCCAATATTGCTATCAATGCCAGAGTTAGGTGGATCCTGGCATGTTGATCCCCTCCAAAGAAGAACCTCAATCCGCGAAAAGCGAAGAGAAATGCCCTTTGTCTCCTTTTCAAATACTGTCTCAAACCTATGGTTGAATAACTGATAATGCAAAGTGATAAAAATCATCCCATAAACGGCACATATATGCAGTTCTTTGTCATAATTCCATAAGGTGAACTATCTTCACCCCACAAAACCAAAGATCTATGCAAAAAATTACCCGTGCCTTTTTGCTGGGTGTTATCATGACCGTGTTTGGGCTTCAAAGCCAGGCGCAGGTCATTGATAATACCAACACCTCCACACAGAATTGTGTTGGGGACACCATTACGGTATTCTTTTCCGTTCTTTCTCCTTTCAATGCTGGAAATCAGTTCAGGGTGGAGCTTTCAACCCCTGCTGGAACCTTTCCTGGACAATTCATTGAAATCAACCCCTTGCTAGCCTTCAGTATTGGATCTTACCAGATCCCTGCGGTCATTCCTGCGTCCACCTCTCAAGGTGTATATAAGATCCGGGTTACGGCAACAAACCCCATCTATGCAGGCGATACAGTGAACAACGTCATTGTTGGTGATCTTCCCAGTACTCAGATGACCATTTATGGGGCGCATTACATCAACGGAAACGCTCGTTTTTGCAATGGCGATACCGTATTCCTTAAAGGACCAACTCCTCCTCTTGGGGAAACCTATCTCTATGAGTGGTTCAACAATGGGAATAAGATCTTGGGGCAGACCAATGATACCTTGATCGTCCTCAACTCAGGTTCGTATGCGGTTAAGGTAACAAAGGGACTTTGTGATGCCATCTCAAATGATACCATCATCAATTCCTATACTCCGCCAGCCTTTATCACTGGCGGTCCTGCTACGCCAAATGACGTGGTACAGGTCTTAGGGGTGGATTCCATCCGTATGTGTATCGGCAACACAGGTCTTCTTAGAGGACCCATTCCACTACCCGCTCCCCAAACCTTTACATTCGAATGGTTGACAGACTCGATCAATTTCCTCGGTCAGCGGATCTTCTATCCTATTGCCGGAGATACCAATCAACTTTTCGTGGATTCCACTCTTCGGGTTTACCTGCGGGTGGTCGATGATATTGGTGGATGTGCGGATACTTCCCTTCCTTTCTGGGTGATCGTCGATACCCTGCCACGAACCAATATCGTCAATGTTCCATGGCCAGGACAAACCGTTCCCACTCTCAACCTTTGTCCTGAGGATAGCACAATGATCACTGCGGTGGATACCGTTAAGTTTCCCGATTGGAAATACCAATGGCAGGCCCAGTTCCCACTTAGTTCTTCTACCTGGGTGAACCTTCCAAATGACACTTTGCCTTACCTGCAGGTGGATACAGCGCTCATTCCGGATTCAGCACGATTCCGTCTATACATTAAGAACGAGACGTGTGAATACCTGACCAATTCGCTTCAGGTCAACATTGTACCGAACCCTGTATTCTCATTCTTCCCCGGTGATTCGCTTGCGATCTGTGAAGGGGATAGTATCCTTGTGTTACTTCAGGGCGATGCCTTACAATACCGCTGGGATGGTGGAGCCTTTATCGGGTCTTCCCGTTGGATCAAGGATCAGGGATTCTATGTCGTTGAAGGACGTGGGGTCAATGGTTGTTCGACCTTTGATACTCTCCAATTGGTCTACAATATCGTGAACGCAGATGCGGGACCCGATCAGACCATCGCCCCTGGCGAGACAGTTCAACATGCTGGATCAGGAGGTGTTGGTTACTATTGGTCGGCAGGGACACCGGTCAAGTTCAGCGATCGTTTCATTGCCGATCCCACCAGTGAGCCCACCGAAGATACCACCATGTATGTTCTTCAGGTAACCGGGCCCAATGGGTGTAGTGCCTATGACACCATGTATGTCTTCATTGTGGATAACGATCCCAATGCCGGCTTCAACAATGTGATGAATGCCATTACTCCAAATGGAGATAATCTCAACGACATGCTAGACCTGTCAGAGATCATCCGAGGAGACGATGCGAAACTGACGGTCCTCGACCGATGGGGGAATCTCGTTTTCGAGGAACGACCCTACCTGAACGATTGGCAGGGAACGAACAATGGAGGTGATGAGTTGCCCGATGGCACGTATTACATCATCCTGCAAGTGAACGATGAGATCCGATACAAGGGTCCTGTCACCATTATTCGAAACAAATAACCCCAGGCCATCATGAAGAAGAGAACACTCTATACGATCGCCCTTGCACTGGGATTCTCCACCGCCTGGGCACAGCAAATTCCGCTTTACAGCAATTATTTCTTCACTCCCTACATATTCAATCCTGCTCTAAGTGGATCGGAGGGAGTGACCGAGGCTGCAGCCATCCACAGACGTCAGTGGTCTGGGATCGATGGGGCACCCGAAACCTCTGCGCTCGCTCTTAACGGGGCGTTGAACCGACAGAAAGTGGGTTACTCCATTTACGCCTTCTCTGATCAGACCGATATCCTGAAAAAGATCGGTTTCTATGGAAGTTATGCGTACCACTTGAGACTAAGCGATAACTCTACCCTGAGTTTCGGTCTGTCTGCAGGTTACCTGAATAACACCATTGATCAGGGAGCGACCAGAATAAAGGATATCTCCGATCCCCTTCTGGCCACCAATCTGAACAATGGTGGAAAACTTGACCTATCTGCAGGTATCAATCTTAAGATCGCCAACTTCACCATCGGTGGAGCTGCTCCTCAACTTTTGGGGGGTGATGTGGATTATGCCAAGAACCTCCCGCAGGATGTAAAATTCCAGCTTATCAGACACTACCTGATCAATACCCGCTATGACTTCAAGTTCAGTGGCGATAAGATGGTCCTGAGTCCATTCATCTTTGCTCGTGCAGCCGATGGAGTACCCTTCCAGGCCGAAGGAGGACTCATGTTCAACATGAAGGATATTGGATACATCGGTGGTGCTTATCGTCAGAATTTCGGCGTGGCAGCCAATATCGGCGTGCACCTTACCGATCAGCTTACCGTCGGGTATGCCCATGATTTCAGCACCAATACCTACGCTACGGCTTTGGGTTCAACCTCTGAATTCATGTTGACCTACCGCTTCGGCTCCAATGATCGCAATGAGCGTCTCGAGAACGAGATCAAGAAGCTCAAGCAAAAGCAACGCGAGATGCAGGAGAATAACGAGGAAATGGTCAACGAGAAGCTCGAGGAATTCAAGCGTGAGATGGAAGCCAAGAACGAAAAGATGCTCGAAGAGCAGAAAGAAGAATTGGCTAAACAACAAGCGCAGAATCCACAAAACCAGAATCAGGGAGGTGGTACTAGTGGAGTTGTTCCCGGTGGAGGCCAGGGCACACAGACTGGTGGTAATCTGACCGGTGGCACACAGGGAGGAACCCAGAATGTTCAGCCCAACACCAGTAACATCAAGGGCTATGGTAATGAGAACTATGCCCGGAATGTCCAACCTGGTTCGCCCGGATATTACGTGGTAGCGGGTGTGTTTGGAAATGAGAACAATGCTCAGAAGCTTCAGCGTCGATTGGAAGGTCAGGGTGTAGAAGCTCGTTACTTCCAGGATCGAAGCAACAATATGTTCTACGTGTACGTATTGAAATTCCCCAACTATGAACAAGCCGATCAGGCCAAGGAGAGCAATCTCAATGGCCAATACAATGGCAAACTATGGATCAAGGTGATCGAGTGATCCCTTTCGAATAGAGTTCAGAAGCCGGATGGAGAACCCATCCGGCTTTTTTTATCCCCTTATATTTTCAAGGGCCTTCTGACCTTGAAGGATGTGTCGCTTGTTGTGGGCCAATGCGAACGAAATGGCATCCAAGAAACCCAATTTGACAAGTGGACCAAAGAAGGTCTTGATCCTGATCGGACCTACCTTCTTATGCCGGCCCTCTTCAATGATCCTTTTCAATTCGGTCATGTCGTCCATCCAGTTCTGGAAGACCACCCTTTCCAATAAACGATGCTCCTTGTTGAGCGCATTCTGCGGGGTCAGCATCTTTAGGGTGGGCATCTTGAACCGGACCTTTCCCTGACGGGGTTCCATGGTTCGGGTCAATAGTCGGCCTCTCCAGGTCATACTCACAGGTTCCTCATACCTTGCCTCAGGAGATGATCCAACTTTCTTTTTCAACTGCTTTACATAGAAATAGTTGGTAAGGTTAAGGTGTTCCATGCATTGAAGGATGCTCCAGGATCCCTCCTTGGGCTGGGCATTCAGTTCGGCTTCCTCCAGATAATAGAAGTATCGGTTTACATCGCCGATCATCTGATCGATGTCCTTGATGAACTGGTCCAGGTAATTCGTTTTGATCATTCTACGGTTTCTTTGGGCACTTCCAACTCCCGCATGATCGCCAATGCGTCGGGAATGCTAGTGACCTTTTCAATACTCAGGCTCAGTCGTTGGTTCTTTTGCTTCATCTGGGCAGAATGTGGATGGGTTTTCAGGTATTCCAGAACTCTCGCAAACATTTCGCTTTGATAGTACGGAGAGTCGGGCTTACTGATGAAATAACCGATCATCTTACCTTGTTTGAGAACGAGCTTTTCCATACCGGCTTCCTTGGCCATCCAGCGCAAGCGGATCGAACTGAGCAGATCCTCGACCTGAGGAGGAAGGTCCCCGAATCGATCATCCAACTCATTCCTGAATGACTCTAGCTGTTGAATATTATCAAGACTGTCCATTTTTTGGTAGAGTCTGAGCCTCTCCTCGATATTATTGACATAATCATCGGGAATCAATAGTTCCAGATCGGTATCCAATTGACATTCATCCACAAAGTCGGTGATATCTGCAGAGGTGGTTCCCTGATAAAGATCCTTGAACTCGTTCTCCTTCAATTCACGTACCGCTTCGGCGAGGATCTTTTGATAGGTATCAAATCCCATTTCATTGATGAATCCACTCTGTTCACCCCCCAAAAGATCGCCGGCACCTCGGATCTCAAGGTCACGAAGTGCGATCTTGAATCCACTTCCAAGGTCCGAGAATTGCTCCAATGCCGTCAACCGCTTTCTGGAATCATCAGGAAGGGAGGACAGGGGAGGGGCGATGAGCTTACAAAAGGCCTTTCGGTTGCTTCGACCGACCCGACCTCGCATTTGATGAAGGTCGCTGAGTCCGAAGTGATGCGCGTTGTTGATCATGATCGTATTGGCATTGGGAACATCCAGCCCGTTCTCGATGATCGTGGTACTGACAAGAATGTCACTTTCGCCTTCCATGAACCCTATCAGGACTTCCTCAAGTTTCTTCCCATCCATCTGACCATGTCCAATGGCAATTCGAGCATCTGGAACCAGTCTTTGGAGCATTCCTGCTACTTCATGGATATTTTCGATCCGGTTATGGATGAAAAAGATCTGTCCCCCTCGGCTCAATTCATACATCACGGCATCACGGATCAACTCCTCGTTGAAGCCGATCACCTGGGTTTCGATGGGTTGACGATTACTCGGCGGGGTGGTCATGACACTTAGGTCCCGAGCTGCCATCAAACTGAATTGAAGGGTCCGTGGGATCGGAGTAGCACTTAAGGTCAGGGTGTCGAGATTCACGCGAAGGGTCTTGAGTTTGTCCTTCACACTTACCCCGAATTTCTGTTCCTCGTCAATGATCAATAGGCCAAGGTCCTTGAATTCAACATCCTTACTCACCAGACGGTGGGTGCCGATCACGATGTCGATCTTTCCTTCCTTCAATCCCTTCAAGGTCTCTTTCTGCTGCTTCTGTGACCTGAATCGATTGATGTAATCGATGGTCACAGGCATTTCCTTCAGTCGACTGCTGAAGGTCTTGAAGTGTTGAAAAGCGAGAATGGTGGTAGGAACCAGAATGGCAACCTGCTTGCCGTCGGTGGCCGCCTTGAAGGCGGCCCGTATGGCCACTTCTGTTTTTCCGAAGCCTACATCTCCACAGACCAAGCGATCCATGGGGATCTGGTTCTCCATATCTGCTTTAACCTCGGCAGTGGCCTTCACCTGATCCGGGGTATCCTCATAGATGAACGAGGCTTCCAGTTCATGTTGCAGATAGGAATCAGGGGCAAAGGCATGACCATTGGCAGACTTTCTCTTGGCGTATAATTGGATGAGGTCAAAGGCGATCTCCTTGACCTTCTTCTTGGTCTTGCTCTTAAGGTTTTGCCAGGCGGGCGATCCCAGTTTGTTGATCGAGGGTTCAGTTCCTTCCTTGCCGTTGAATTTGGAGATCTTGTGAAGGGAGTGGATGCTGATGTAGAGTACATCATTGTCGCGGTAGATCAGCTTGATCGCTTCCTGTGTCTTTCCGTTGACATCGATCTTTTGCAAGCCACCGAACTTCCCAACCCCGTGGTCAATATGGGTCACGAAATCTCCATACTGGAGGCTGTTCAGTTCCTGAAGGGTGATCGTTTGTTTTTTCTCGAAACCCGTCTTCAATCTGAATCTCTGATATCGCTCGAAGATCTGATGATCCGTATAGAGGGCGACCTTCTTCACCGGATCTTCGAAACCTTCATGGAGGATACCTATCACCGGGTCCCAGCGGACATTCCTTCCAATATCCTCGAAGATCGAGTAGAAGCGTTCCACCTGTTTCTGACCACCACAAAGGAGGTAATTGGACCACCCATCCTGGGTATTCTTTGAAAGAGTATCCACCAACAGGTTGAAATTCTTCTGGAAAGCAGGTTGAGGGCTGGTTCCAAAGGATACAGATCCCGAGTTTGAGAACCTTTTTTCTGTCCCGAACTCCACCACCTGAAAGGATTCCAGATTCTTTAGGAAGGCTTTGGAATCGATGAAGAGATCCGCGGGTTCTGCTCGTTTTATTTCAGACTTGAGATTCTCAAAGGCTTCAACCGCCTTCTCAAACAACTTGTCCAGTTTACTTTCTGCAGTGGCTGCGCTTTTCAACCAAATGGTCGTATTCGAAGGAATGTAATCCAGAAAACTCTCTCGAGCTTCGTGCCAACGCTTGTCCTCCACATTGGGAACCAGGTCCAAACGCTTGACCTTATCCTGTGAAAGCTGCGATTCGATATCGAAGGTCCGAATGCTTTCGATCTCATCGCCGAAGAACTCGATCCGATAGGGGAGGTCATTACTGAAAGAGAATACATCCACGATCCCACCACGAACCGAGAACTGACCGGGTTCAGACACGAAATCCACCCGCTCGAACCGGTATTCAAAGAGCGTTTCATTCAAGAAATCCACATCGATGGAATCACCCACCTTGATCGTCAGGGTATTCCCCTTCAGCTCCTTCTTGTTCACCACCTTTTCAAAGAGGGCCTCCGGATAAGAGACCATGATGAAGGGCTTTCTCCGCGAATTGATCCGGTTGAGGACCTCCGCTCGCAAGAGGATATTCGAATTGTTAGTCTCTTCGATCTCATACGGACGACGGTACGAACCCGGATAGAAGAGCACATCCTTATCCCCGATCAGCCGTTCGATATCATTCAGCAAATAGGCCGCTTCCTCCTTATCATTCGAAAGGATCAGTTGGGGTCGCTCCTGTTTTACGAAGGTCTCGGCAGCGATCAAGGAGATCAGGGATCCGATCACCCCCTGTAAGTGCACCTTAACCGGTTTGTCTTCCCTGAGGTGACTTTGTAGTTGAAAGACCCGGGCATCCTCTGCGTAAAAACCTCTTAATTGTTCAAGTGTGGTCGACATACATCAAAATGGCAAAGCCGCCACCTCGTTTCCGAGGGGCGGTAATTGGGGTTCAAAGATATGGTGAAACATCCGTGCTTGAGAACATTCGATCTCTCAAACACCTCGGTTTTCTATTGGTTCATTCGGGCGTTCCCCCGATCAATCGGGGTCGCGCTCTCCGCTATATCTTTCGCATTTGGCGAAAGGATGCCGCTTCGATCGCTAACGCAGTTTCTTATTTCAACATGGCCATGGCCTTCTCTACCAGCTCCTGAGAACCCACAAAGAAGGGAACGCGTTGATGAAGTTCGGTAGGGGTAAGACCCAGAATGCGTTCCGAACCATTGGTTGCTGTCCCACCCGCCTGCTCGGCGATCATCGCCAGAGGATTACATTCGTAGAGCAATCTGAGCTTTCCATTTGGTGCCTTTTCGGTCGAAGGATAGATATAGATCCCGCCTTTCAGCAGATTTCGATGAAAGTCGCTTACCAGTGAACCGATGTATCGTGCCGAGAAAGGCTTTCCGTTCTCATTATCCGGACTCTTGCAATATTGGATGAAGTCCTGAACACCCTGCTCAAATTCGGCCGCATTTCCCTCATTGATGGAATAGATACTTCCGCCTTTTGGGAATTTCATTTTGGGATGAGAGAGGCAGAAGGTACCGATACTTGGATCAAGAGTGAAACCATTCACCCCATGTCCGGTGGTATAGACCAGCATCGTACTCGATCCGTAGACCACATATCCTGCGGCAACCTGAGTGACCCCGGGTTGAAGGAAGTCGGAGAGTTTCACAGGATCCCCCACAGAACTCTCACGGTGATAGATCGAGAAAATGGTTCCCACGGACACGTTCACATCAATATTACTGCTCCCATCCAAGGGGTCCATACAGACCACATACTTACTGTTCTTATTGATCGGGTCATTGAAAACAATGAAATCATCGTCCTCTTCGCTAGCTACCCCACAAACCTCACCGCGGTTCCGCATAGCTTGAATGAAGGCCTCATTGGCGTAGACATCCAGCTTCTGTTGAGCCTCACCCTGAACATTATCTGTGCCCACCGCACCAAGGATATCGACCAGGCCGGCCTTGGATATCTCCCGATTGACCACCTTGGAAGCCAGAGAAATGCTACTTAGGATCTGGGACAACTCCCCCGTCGCATAAGGGAATTCAGATTCGCGTTCAATGATGAATTCTTCAAGGGTGATGGGACGGTTCATGGTCATTCAATTGAGGTTTCGAAGGGCAAATATAGCCATTGACGGCAGGGTTGAATATGCCATTTTTCAGGTAATCCCTGATTTGGACGGTTTACTGGTTGTGGTTTGTATTTTTGGAACCTCAAAGAAACCCATGATCGATGGCAGACGAATTCACCATTGGGGGCATTCCCGCCCAGCGCTTGGCACAGAAATACGGAACTCCGGTCTTCATATATGATACCGGGATCATGAAACGCCAATATGAGCGTTTGGTGAAGGCCTTTCCATATAAGAACACCCGTTTCCATTACGCCTGCAAAGCCCTGAGCAATGTGAATGTCATCCGGTATTTCCATTCTTTAGGCGCAGGCCTCGATACGGTTTCTATCGAGGAGGTGAGACTCGGGCTCATGGCCGGTTTTGAACCATCTGAGATTATGTACACGCCCAATTGTGTGAGTTTTGCAGAGATTCAATTGGCCGTGGATGCAGGGGTCAGAGTGAATATTGACAACCTGGCGGTCCTTGAGCATTTTGGGGCAAAATACGGTGGGAAATACCCGGTCTGTATCCGACTGAATCCCCATATCATGGCTGGAGGAAATGCAAAGATCTCCGTGGGGCATATCGATAGTAAATTCGGAATATCCATCCACCAGATGCGACATCTTCATCGTATCATTAAGACCTTTGGATTGAAAGTGGATGGATTGCACATGCATACCGGAAGCGAGATCCTTGATACAGAAGTATTCCTTAAAGGTGCTGATATTCTTTTGGAGATCGCTTCAGATTTTCCGGATCTGGATTACATCGACTTCGGAAGCGGATTCAAAGTTCCCTATGAGCCGGGTGATCTCGAAACAGATGTAGAGGACCTCGGAAAAAGGATGTCGGAGAGGTTTGAGGAGTTCTGCAAGGAGTATGGAAAGGAATTGGAGATGTGTTTTGAACCCGGAAAATATCTTGTGAGCGAATCCGGTTTCTTTCTATGTCAGGTGAACACGATCAAACAGACCACTGCGACAGTCTTTGCCGGGGTGAATACAGGATTCAATCACTTCATTCGGCCGATGTTCTACGATGCCTATCACCATATCACGAATGTGTCCAATCTCAAGGGAAAGGAAAGGATCTATACGGTGGTCGGAAACATTTGTGAGACGGACACCTTCGCCTGGGATCGTCGCATCGCTGAGATCCACGAAGGAGATATTCTGTGCTTTCACAATGCAGGAGCCTATGTTTTCGCCATGAGTAGCAGCTACAATTCACGGCCTCGGCCTGCTGAAGTGCTGATCCACGAAGGCAAGGATCATCTTGTTTCAAAGAGAGAGACCCTTGACGACCTCTTGAGGAATCAGGAGCAATTGGATATTTTCTGAGTATATTCAGCTATCCGACAACAACCGACCATGCCCGAACCAGAGATCCGTCCTATTCAGGAAGAAGATATTCCCGGTGTTTTTCGATTGGTCCAACAACTGGCGCTTTACGAAAAAGCCCCAGAGCAAGTGACCTTGACGGTCGAGAGGATGATCAGCGATCTAAAGAAGGGCTACTTCCGTGGATTTGTCCTCGATCTGGAAGGTCAGATCATCGGAATGGCCATCTATTACCCTAGATATTCAACCTGGAAGGGTTTGACCTATCACCTTGAGGATTTTATCGTTGATGAACCCTACCGAAGGAATGGGTTCGGAAAACGCCTGTTCGATGCGGTGGCGGAAGTGGCTCTTCGAGATGGAGTTCACCGCTTTGAGTGGGAGGTGCTTGAATGGAATGAACCCGCTCTGGACTTTTACCGTAAAGTGGGGGCCAGCCTTGACCCGGAATGGTTCCTGGGAAAAATGGATCGCGAAGCCCTCGGCAAGTATCTTCAGGATCCCAAAAGAAACCGCAGATGAGGGTCTTCAAGTTCGGTGGAGCTTCAGTAAAGGATGCTGCCGCCATTCAAAATCTGGAATCGATCCTAAGATCCCATCCCGACCCATCGGGATGGATTGTGATCTCTGCCATGGCAAAGACCACCAATGCCCTTGAACGAGTGGTCAAAGCACTTGAGGAAAGCGTTGAGACAGCACTGGAGGAATTTAGAGAGGTCAGGGAATTCCATATTGAAGAGGCACGCTTATTATCCCGCGAAAGCGGTACCGACCTTAGCGTGGTACTCGAACCCCTGTTGATCGGCTTCGAAAAGGGGTTGTACTCATGGAGATCCCTGCCATATGGTGAGCGATATGATGCAATGGTGGGTTACGGCGAGTGGCTGTCCACCACTCTGATCAGCGCCTACCTCAATGACCGTGGAATACCCATACAATGGGTGGATGCACGGAAACTCATCATCACCGATGCGCACCATCGGCGAGCCTCTGTCCATTGGGATCAGACCGAGGAGAACCTTCGTGCCGTTCAGGATGACATTCGCCGCTGGAAGATCATCGGAGGATTTGTAGGAGCCACCAAAAGTGGTGTTCCGACTACTTTGGGCAGGGAGGGAAGTGACTTTACCGCGGCGATCATTGCCTATTGTTTGGATGCTTCTGAAGTGACCATTTGGAAGGATGTGGAAGGGGTATTGAATGGGGATCCAAAGGTTTTCGGAAATACTTTGCTTTTAGAGGAGATCGCCTATCGCGAAGCGATCGAATTGGCCTATTATGGGGCATCGGTCATTCATCCCAAGACCGTTCAACCCCTTCAAAAGAAGGAGATCCCCCTAAGGGTGCGAAGTTTCATGAATCCATCGAGCAAGGGAACGGTCATAAAGAAGGGATTGATGCTGAAGCCCATGGTTCCCTGTTTCATTCAGAAACGTGACCAGGTGCTGATCAGCCTGAGCACCCGAAACCTGGATTTCATCATCGAAGATCACCTGAGCAGGATCTACCGAACCTTCCATCAACACGGTGTAGCCGTGAACCTCATGCAAAATTCGGCTGTGACCACCAGTTTTTCGGTGAATCAGGATCCGGTTCTTCTGCCCCGACTGATGGATGATCTTGCGGTGGATTTTGACCTTCGATATAACGAAGGTCTGACCCTGTTTACCATCCGTCACCACAATTCGGAAATAATAGAAAGATACCGGGGATATTGTGAGGTTTACCTGGAACAGATCACACGGCATACCTATCAACTTTTGGGAAAACCAAAGGATGGGTCGAATAATTTCTATTTTTAACCGCATGGAAGAGAAGCCACGGAAGCTGGTCGATGAGGAGGAGATCAAAAAGGTGACCAAGTTGGGCCGCCTGGGCCTCCCCGGACTTACCAAGATCATTATGGACATTCTTCGTCTGTCGACGTTGAATGATCTTTATGAAAAGCTGGGTAATGACGAAGGCTTGCGTTTCATCGATGCGGTCTTCAAGGAACTGGAAGTGGATTTTGACTACTTCGAGGAAGAGTTGAGTCGGATCCCAAAGGAGGGCCCATTTGTAGTGGTTGCCAATCATCCATTGGGAGGGATCGATGGGATCATATTGATTCGATTGATCAGCCTGATCCGTCCCGACTTTAAGGTCATGGCCAACTTTCTCCTGCAGAAAATAGAACCTATCAAGGATTACTTCCTTCCTGTCAATCCCTTTGAGGATCGCAAGGAAGCAAGGTCCAGCTTCACGGGGATCAAAGAAAGTATGGCCTATGTCAGAGATGGACATGGACTGGGGATCTTTCCCGCAGGAGAGGTTTCTACCTATAATTTTGAAGAAGGTCGCGTGATCGATCGACCCTGGCAAAATGGTGCGATCCGATTGATCCAACGACTAGATGTACCCGTGATTCCGGTGTATTTCAAGGCCAAGAACAGTCGACTGTTCTATATGCTATCAGCGCTTAGTCCCACCTTGCGCACGGCAAGACTTCCAAGTGAGCTTCTACATCAGAAAGGAAAGAACATTGTCATCCGCGTTGGTAGAGCCATTACTCCTGAGGAATACCAACGTGAGGACGTGGAAGAGACCAATTCCATTCTCCGGGAAAGGACCTATCGTTTAGCCAATGCCCTGGAGAAAGAGCGGAAGTTTCCTGTTCTTCTGGAACGAAAGCCCAAGGATCCAGAACCGATCATGGAACCGGTTCCCCGTGATCTGATCCTCAGAGACATTGAACGCCTGAACAATGACCACGGACCACTTACGGTTTTCAGGGACTACGAGGTATTCTGTGCTACGGCTGTCCAGGCGCCTAATGTTCTTCTCGAGATCGGTCGTCTTCGTGAGATCACCTTTAGAGAGGTCGGGGAGGGAACCAACCTGCCGCAGGATATCGATGGATATGACCAACATTATCTGCACCTATTCCTTTGGGACAATAAGGAAAAACTCATTGTGGGTGCCTATCGCCTGGGTATGGGAGCGGATATCTATGAGAAATTCGGGATCAATGGATTCTATGTCCATTCGCTCTTCAGAGTGGATAAGGAACTTCATGGATTTATGTCCCAATCTTTGGAAATGGGAAGGGCCTTCGTGGTCAAGGAGTATCAGCAGAAGCCCATGCCACTTTACCTGTTGTGGAAAGGGATCATGCATGTCATCTTGCGCAATCCGGATAAGGTGCGCTACTTGATTGGCTGTGTCAGTATCAGTAATCAGTTCAGCAAATACTCCAAGTCACTGATGGTAGGCTTTGTAAAGAAGCATTTCTTCGATCCGGACATGGCTCAGCATATACGTCCCAAAAAAGAGTTCAAGGAAAAACTGGGTCCTTTTGAAAAGGCCTTGATCGATAATACGGATAGGGATGATCTCAATAAGTTCGACAAGCTCCTCGATGAGATTGAACCAGGAGCCATGCGCTTCCCGGTGCTCTTGAAGAAATATATCAAACAGAATGCGAAGATCGTAGCATTTAATATCGATCCTACCTTCAACAATGCAGTGGATGGTTTGATGTACATCGATATCAATGATCTACCTGAACAGACACTCCAACCCGTATTGGAAGAATTGGAAGCCGAGGCACGAAAGATCGCAACGGGGGAGAATGGAAATGGGAATCAGGCGTCCTGAACGAGGATCTTATCGGCTAGGATATTAGCCATTTTCTCAAAGGCTTCATGTGTCCAACCTGCAATATGTGGACTGAGGATCACACGATCCCTTTGTTCGATGAGATATTGCAATCCGGATGAAATGGATCCTTCTGCCACCAACCCTTCGAAACTGCTTTTTTCGGATTCCAACACATCAAGACATGCTCCGGTGACCCTGCCTTCCTCAAGTGCATGTGCCAGGGCATTTGTATCCGTGACCTTTCCTCGGCAGGTCGAGATAAAGGTGATCGGTTTCCTGAAAGACCTAAAGAATGCCGGATCGGCATAATGGTGGGTCTCTTCGGTTAGGGGTAGATGTAAACTGAGAATTTCAGACTCCTCAAAGATCCTTTTCAGATCCACTTCCTCCACACCGGGCCGAGCAAATCCCTGAACGTACTTGTCATGGGCAATGATCCTGCATCCTAGTCCGCTGAGGACACGTGAGAATGCGCTACCCATATTTCCGTATCCTATGATCCCAACGGTCTTTCCACTGATCTCCAACCCCATGTTCTCCTTTCTTCTCCAAACGCCGTTCCTCACTTCTTCATCGACCCTTCGCAGGTTTCTGAACAATGCCAGGATCATTCCAAGCGCATGTTCAGCTACAGCTTCGCGATTTCCTTCAGGTGCATTGAGACAAGCGATTCCCAACTTCTGGGCAAAAGGCACATCGATATTTTCCATGCCACTTCCGAAGCGGGCGATGAATCGAAGATGTCCACAATGCTCGAGAAACGCCTGATCGATAGGGAATCGAGATCTCACCACCATGCCATCGAAGGCAGCCATTCCGGCAAGAGCTTCTTCGCGTCCCATCGCATAGCCCTCCACCAAATCATGACCTGCCTCTCTCAACCTCTCTTCGAGGATCTCATGGGTCTTGTCTATAAGGAGGATACGCATGTTGGAAAGGGTTAGATCCCGAGGATGATCCCGCCTATGGAGAAGTAGATGAAAAGCCCAAGCACGTCGTTGGTAGTGGTGATGAATGGGCCGGTTGCCAAAGCGGGGTCGACCTTGTATTTATCAAGTATGATGGGAACAAAAGTTCCAAAGAGTGATGCAAAGATGACCACTGCAAAAAGGCTCAGACTTACCGTGAGACTGATGTCATTTCGCAGGCCAGTGGCCATTCCAATTCCGAGTAGAAAGGCCGCAACAATAGCCCCATTGAGAAGCCCCACCAACAGTTCTTTGGTCAAGCGCTTGGCGATATTATCGTCAAATGAATTATTAGCCAGAGCCTGGACCACGATGGCGGACGACTGAACTCCAACATTTCCGCCTGTAGCGGCGATCAGGGGGACAAAGAAGGCCAGTTGTGGGATCAATGCGATATCTCCTTCGTTCTGACTGATGACCGAAGCGGACAACAACCCTCCTACGATACCGATCAGCAACCAGGGGAGACGTGCTTTGGTGACCTTGAAGATGGAGGCATTGTATTCCACATCATTGGTGATACCGGATGCCAGGTTGTAATCTCGTTCTGCTTCTTCCTTGATCACGTCTACAACGTCGTCAATGGTGATCCTTCCGAGCAATCGACCGATCTCATCGACCACAGGCATGACCACCAGGTCATATTTTTCCATGATCTGAGCGACCTCCTCAACATCTGTTGTGGACCTCACAGAAATCACCTTCTGGTTGTATAGTTCCCGGACAGGTGTACGGGTACTGGTGGTCAGGAGTTTTTTCAATGAAAGGGTTCCCTTGAGAACATCGTGATCGTCGACCACGTACACCGCGTGAACCTCCTCCACATTTTCTGCCTGACGGCGCATTTCTCGCACACAATGGCGAACGGTCCAATTCTCATTCACCTTGATGAGCTCTGTGGCCATCAGGGCACCAGCGGTGTCCTCAGCATGAGTCAGAAGCCCGGCGATCTGTTTGGCCTGCTCGACATCCTCGAGATTGTCAAGAACCTCTCGCTTCTTTTCTTCCGAAAGTTCGTTCAGGATATCCGCCGCATCGTCCGAGTCGAGATTCTCGACCAGCTCGGTGGCGATCTCCTTTCCAGAATAATCATGCAGGATCTTCTTTCGAAGATCCTCGGAGAGCTCAATGAGCACTTCGGCAGCAAACTCCTCGTCAAAACAAAGGAACAACTCAACGGCATCCTCACTCTCAAGCCGTTCGAGGATCTCAGCGACATCGGCATAGTGCAGATCACTCAGCTGGACGGAAACACTTTCGGCATACCCGTCTCGGATACGCTCGCGAAGTTCGTCCAGTTTTTCGGTAGTGATCTCAAATGACATGGTCCTGTGCGATTTGAGTGAGTTCAATGAATTCTTCAACAGATAGTTGTTCGGCACGCTTGCCGAGAATCTGTTGCTCGTAGAAAGGCCCCGCCAAAGTAAGCACTTTGAGGGCATTCCGCAAGGTCTTGCGACGTTGGTTGAAAGCGGCCTTGACAAGCTTCTTGAAGAGGACCTCATCACAACTCAGGGAAATTTCCGGCTTTCGAACCATCCTCAACACACCGGATTTGACCTTCGGGGGAGGGTCAAACACCCCTTCACTAACCGTGAAGAGATACTCGGTCTCGTACCATGCCTGACTGAGGACACTGAGGATCCCGTAGGTCTTCGAACCAGGTTGAGCGGTCACCCTTTGGGCCACCTCGCGTTGAAACATGCCGGCGAATAGAGGGATCCTTTCCCTGTTGTCCACTGCCTTGAAAAGGATCTGCGAGGAGATATTGTAAGGAAAGTTTCCGATCACGGCGAATTCCTCACCGTCGAAAAGTTCCTCCAGAGACATTTTCAAAAAGTCCCCACTGTGAATTTTCCCTGATAATTTCGGAAAATGCTTATCCAGATAGGAGACCGAATCCCGATCGAGTTCCACTACATGAACATTCGGGTATTGTTCGATCAGATATTTGGATAGTACGCCCATGCCAGGACCTATCTCCAGTACATTCTTTGGAGAATACGGTTGAAGGGTCTCAGCTATCTTTTTGGCGATGTTTTCATCGCGGAGGAAATGCTGACCCAGAAATTTCTTCGCGCGTACCTTGTCCATGGCAATTTATCGAGACACAAAGGTAGGGTTTACGCGACTCAGGAATGTTACTGGCGTCTGAATTTCCAAATGATGGAGCCGAGGAAATATCGGGTAATGGTGTTGGTTTGGACCTGTTGAATGTAATTGGCCTCACTGGTGCGCGTGTATCCTGTGTTTTGCTGAAGGAGGTCAAATGCCTCGACCCTGAACAGGAGGTTGTTGTTCTCCAGAACCGAATAGGTCACACTGGCATTCCACAATGGTACAGCCGTGGCATCAGCAAAGGTGGTGGCACTTTGGATCAGATAGCTGACCCTGGTCCGTAGGGTCCAACGTGCATTCGGTCTCCAGTTCACACGGGCACCGTAATCCTGTTGAAAATAGGTCTGGTTCAAGGAGGGTTGAAGGGAATATTGTGCGAACGTCCAAGTGTAATCTCCCTCGATATCGAAATCGAATTTCCCTTGCTTGTAATTCCGGAGGCTCCATCCGATTCGAGAACTGGTGTTCTGTTGCAGATTCTCCTGCCCTGTGATCGGAACAAACGCCTGATTATAACCCAATCGTCCTCCGACACCCACAAACATCCCGATCTTTTTTACAGGGAATCGATATCGTGCATTGACCGAGGCATCCCAAGCATCCTTGAAGTTCACCGGCTGGATCACTCGCCTGAAATTGGAATCGATGAATTGACCCTGAACGACATTATCCTGGGTGTATGAGGCATCCATGGAAACGCTCAAATAGGTCTTGGTGAACCCATCGTACTTGTACCAATTTGCATAAAGGTCATAGGACAATGCCGGATCGAGCTGAGGATTACCCAGCCGGATGGAAACCGGGTTGGAAACGTCAGGATTGACGATCCATTGAGAGAGGGAGGGGAGGTTCACATTGGTTCCTGCGTAGAGATAGATTCGGCCAAAGTTGGTGTACTCCCTTTGCCAGCTCAACCCTCCAAGAATATAGTTCCAACGCTTTTCGTCCACCGAGATCCCGACCCGTTCGCTATTGGCGGATTGAGTGTAACCCACATAGTATACCGTTGCAGAGAAGTTATCTTCTCCTTTGGTGTACTGATATTGGATACTTCCTTTTTGGGTCTGACGATCCATATCCACACGTGGACTGAGTGAATCCAGAAGGATGCCTGACGAGGCCTGGTTGACACGACGGTCGTTCAGCTCATGGTATTGAGCAAGATCTGCAGAGAAGGTCAGGAAGTGGTTCTGAGCAAGCGGTTCGGTATACGAAATTCCAGTGGTCCACTCGTTCACAGGGATCAATTCGTTTCTTATTTGATCCAGCGAATCCACGGTTCCTGCCAGAGGTAAGGCAAATTGTGAATCATAGATGTCCTCCTGTTCGATATCCTGCTGAGAGGAAATGAAGGAAAGGTTGAGGTTGCGTCCTTTTTTGCTGAACCGATGCAGGTATTGACCATTCAGATTCCATCGCAACCCAGAGTAATCCGTGGTCATATCCCGTTGGTACAATTGGATCACCCCCTGGTCATCCACGGTCTTCTGCGAAAAGTTGTATTGATCGTTACTTCGGTCCTCAAGGCTGATGTTCCCGGCGATCTCCACGCGATTTGCGCTATCCGGATCCCATCGGTAGCTCAGATATCCCTGATGACGCCTTCGGATCTCATTCTGAACAAAATTCTCTGTCGAATTGGCAACCTGATCATTGTTGAATTCCTGAGCCTGGGTATTGGATCGTTGATCCAGGTCCGTGTAGGTCAGGAAGTAGTTGAAATTCAACGTGTGTTTCTTGGAAGGAAAGAGGTTGACATTGAGTCCGCCGGTACCGGAAAGGAATTCTCCAGAATTGGGCCCCATAAAACTCATCGGCAGGGTCGATGAGTTGCTGTTCCATGTGATCATCATTCCCCGTCCTGGTTGTGCACCGATCATGGATTGATAATCGCCCCAATCGAATCCGAATTCATTCAGGTCATTCACATTGGCCAACAGGGATATTCTACCCTTATCGGAGAAACCATGAATGCCTGCCTTGGCCTTAAAGTGCTCATCCGTACCTACGCCACCTTCGACATCACCAAAGACCCCTTTTTTTCGATCCTCTTTGAGTTCCAGATCCATGGTCTTCTCACGTTTGCCATCATCTACTCCGGTATACATCGCATTCTCACTCTTGCGATCATAGACCTTGACGTTCTTGACCGCATCTGCAGGTAGGTTCTTGGTCACCAATTGGGTATTCCCACCAAAGAATTCCTTTCCATCCACCAGGACCTTTTTCACCTCCTGTCCTTGAGCAGTGATCACCCCATTGACATCCACCTCGATGCCCGGTAGTTTTCGCAACAGGTCCTCTACGGTTTCGTCTGCCCTTACCTGGAAAGCCGAAGCGTCGTATTCCACGGTATCCTTATTGATGATCACCGGGATCCTTTGACCGTTGACGACCACTTCAGACAACATATTCATCTGCGGTGCCATCAATAGGGTCCCAAGGTCTGGTGAATCCCCATTGGGCCTGAGATTCAAGAACCGGTGGAGGGTTCCATATCCGATAAAGGAGGATTGGAAGATATAAGTACCTTGAGGAACATCCTCAATGATGAATTTTCCGCTTTGGTCGGTGAGTCCGAAGTGCAACAAGGTACTGTCGTTGGGATCCAAAAGAGCAAGGCTGACCATCTCCATCGGAGTTCCGGCAGTGTCGAGCACGGTTCCGCGAACATCGAATCTCGATTGGGCAATCAGGAGGTGGCCAATGACCACCATGAAAAGGCTAGTGATGATTCTCATGAGGGTCTGATCAACGTCCAAACATTTCTCGGGCTTCGGCTTCCTTTTCCTTCCTTAAGGCCTCAAATTCCGACCAGGCTATTTCTTCACCTTTTTTCTTTTCGGGGATCTGCAGATCTGCCTCTGAAGGCGGACTGTCTACCTCGATCTTTGTTGCGGTGATCACATGCCGTCCATTGTCAAGTTCCATGTGAAGGATCATTCCGGGAAGCCCTCTCCATTCACGTGGTCCGATCCCAATGGGTATCCTTGGGGTGAACCAGGCCAGGATAGTGATGGTATCCATGGTGAGAGTAGCCTCGATACAGGGATAACCAAGTACCACTCCCTGCTTTCCGGTGATCTTCCATTTTCGATCCAGATATTGGCCATTGACGATGAAGATCTTGTTGAAGATCTCCCTTTGGTCCTCAACCTCCTTTTTTCGGGGATAAGTGACATAGTGATCCTCGATCTGGCGACGGAAGGATCGAATGGTGACACCACCAGCACTTACTTGTGGTTCATCTTCATCCGGCTTGACCCAGGTACAGATTGCCACCGAATCGGTAAAGGCGAGTTTCCAGGTGTTCTCTTCGGTGAAGGATCGGTTTCTCCAGTTCCTTTCGATGGTTTCAGCATAGGTGATGACACCGGATCGCTGCCCCATGGCAAAAAAGGTGGAAACAAAGGTGAACCCGATGATGAAAAGGGATCTTGACGTCATGGATCTTAGGACGTTAAAGGGCTTTCAAGGTTTAACAGGGGATGTGAAAGTAAGAAAAACCGCATAAAAGGCGATTTGGGTAAACCAAGAATGTAACCCGGGGGGTATAAAACAAAAAACCCCGGATCTTTCGATCCAGGGTTCTTTTTATAATTGAGTCAACCTAATCAGGCCTGACCATTGGGTTCGATAGAAACAAAGGATTTGTTATCCTTCTTCTTGGTGAACTTAACGGTACCATCAATCAGGGCGAACAGGGTGTGGTCCTTGCCCATACCTACGTTCTCTCCGGGATGATGTTTTGTACCACGTTGGCGGACAATGATATTACCAGCAATGGCATCCTGACCACCAAAGATCTTCACTCCGAGGCGCTTACTTTCCGACTCGCGACCGTTCTTGGAACTACCTACACCTTTCTTGTGAGCCATAGTGTTAGTTTTTTGGGGCTGTTAGCCGATGTTCTGAATTTGGATCGAGGTCATGAACTGGCGATGGCCGTTCTTACGACGATATCCTTTTCTACGTTTCTTTTTGAAGACGATCACCTTGTCGCCTTTCAGGTGGTTGAGGATCTTGGCCTCTACTTTAGCACCATCAATAACCGGGGCGCCAACAGTCACACTACCGTTATCATCTTTGAGGAGAACTTTATCGAAAGTGATAGAATCACCCTCGTTCCCTTCCAGACGATGAACGTAGAGCTGCTGATCTTTCTGAACTTTGTACTGAAGCCCTGCTATCTCTACAATTGCGTACATGATTGAACAAATTTTACAAGGGCTGCAAATGTAGAAAATCTTTTTAATGCGAAGAAGCCTTTTTTTATATCATCGTTGCAAAGGTGTGGAAACTTATCGCATTGACTTTCATCTTACAGGAAGGTTCTTATTTTTGGACCTCTGCTACACGAAAGTGACTTCTTAATCTCTAATCTAAATAAATCCATGAAAAAAATGGTAGCTGCTGCCCTGGCCCTTGCCACGGGAACAGGAACCTTTGCCCAGGGACGGATCGAATTCGAGGAATACGACCTGGACAATGGACTCCATGTGATCCTGCATCAGGACAAGAGCACGCCCATCGTGGCCATTAGTGTTCTTTATCACGTCGGATCGAAGAACGAAGATCCCGGAAAGACAGGCTTCGCCCATTTCTTTGAGCACTTGTTATTCGAAGGCTCCGAAAATATTGGAAGGGGAGAGTACATGAGCCTTGTCCAAAGCAACGGAGGTGCGCTCAACGCGAACACAACCAATGATCGTACCTTTTACTATGAGATCCTTCCAAGTAATCAACTTGAACTGGGTCTTTGGATGGAAAGCGAGAGAATGCTGCATGCCAAGATCGATCAGGTCGGTGTGGATACCCAGCGCGAGGTCGTCAAGGAAGAGCGTCGTCAACGATATGAGAATCGCCCTTATGGCTCCTTTCTTGAGAAGATGTTCATGTATTCCTTTCCAGAATACGTGTATGAGTGGACTCCGATCGGTTCGATGGAGGATCTGAATTCTGCCAAATTGGAAGACTTCCTGGATTTCTACAAGAGATTCTATTCTCCCAATAATGCCACACTTTCCATTGCCGGAGATATTGATATCGAGAAGACCAAGGAGTTGATCGCAAAGTACTTTGCTGATATTCCCAAGGGTCCCGAAGTGGTTCAGCCAACCATGGATCCCAAACCCCTCGCGGCTGAGAAGCGTGAAGTGATCCCCGACAATGTTCAACTTCCGGGTCTTTTCATCGGATACAGAGTTCCCAAAGAGACCAACGACGATGCTTATGCCCTTCAAATGCTTAGCCGGGTACTGAGCGATGGTCAAAGTTCACGCCTGTATAAGAAGATGGTGGATCAGGACCAAAGTGCTGTTCAGGTGGCGGCCTTCAATTATGGATTGGAGAATGCGGGACTGTTCATTACTGTGGCGATCGCCAATATGGGTAAGGACATCGATTCGCTCGAAGCGACCATCAACCAGGAGATCGAGCGTATCAAGACCGAATTGATCTCCGAAAAGGAATATGAAAAGGTCCTGAACTCGCTGGAGAATGACTTTGTCACCTCCAACTCAAGGATGGCAGGTATTGCCGAGAGTCTTGCCAATTACCATGTCTATTACGGGAATACCAATCTGATCAATACCGAGATCGAGCGATACAGAAAAGTATCCCGCGAGGATATTCAGCGTGTGGCCAAGGAGTATCTCAATAAGGACAATCGAGTTGTCCTGATCTATGTGCCCAAGGAGAAAGAACAAAACCCCTAACCCGAGCTGAGATGAAAAAGAACATCATATTCTCTGCTGCCTTATCAATCATGACCATGAGCAGCTTTGCCCAAATCGATCGCAGCGTTCAGCCTCAGGCGGGACCTGCCAGAGAACCACAGATCGCCGAATACGAATCCTTTACCCTTGACAACGGTCTCAAGGTTTTCGTGGTCGAGAATCACAAACTTCCAAGGGTCACCTTTTCTTTGGTGATCGACAGAGATCCTGTGAAGGAAGGCCAAAAGGCCGGGATGGTACAATTGGCCGGTGACCTGATACGTCGTGGAACCAACAGTCGTACCAAGGACCAGATCGATGAACAGATCGATTTCATGGGAGCCAGTCTGTCTACCTACAGCACTGGGGTCTATGCTTCTTCTCTTTCAAAGTATTCGGAAGAGGTTTTAGAGATCATGGCCGATGTGATCATGAATGCCAGTTTCCCCCAAGAGGAATTTGAGAAACTCCTCACACAAGCAAAATCAGGTCTCGAGAGTCAAAAGGATGATCCCTCCGCTATCATGAACAAGGTTTTCCAAGCCATGATCTATGGTAAGGATCACCCTTATGGTGAGATGATGACCGAACAGACCCTCGAGAATATCTCCGTTGAGGATTGCAAGAACTACTACTCCACCTATTTCCGCCCCAATACAGCATATTTGGCCGTGGTCGGGGATGTGAAACCCAGGAAGGTCAAAAAGTTGCTCAAGCGCTATTTGGGTGATTGGGAGAACCAGGTTGTTCCAGAGCACCAATACAAATTTCCCGTTGCTCCACCCAAGACCATGGTGGCCTTTGTCAATCGGGATGCTTCCGTACAGAGTGTGATCAAGATCGGGAACACCATCGACCTCGAGCCGGGAAATTCGGATATCGAAGCTGTCCGTGTGATGAACCAGATCCTTGGAGGAGGTTCCTCAGGTCGCTTGTTCCGCAATCTTCGCGAGGATAAGGCCTTTACCTATGGAGCTTATTCAAGTTTTGATTCCGATCCTTTGGTGGGAAATTTCTCCGCCTCGGCCAGTGTCAGAAATGATGTTACAGATAGTGCGGTCACCGAATTCCTATATGAGTTCAACCGCATTCGTACCGAGCCTGTTTCTGAAGAAGAGCTTGAAGCGGCAAAGAACAATCTTGCCGGAAGTTTTGGTCGTTCTCTGGAAAGCCCGAATACAGTGACCAGTTTTGCGATCAATATTGCTCGTTATGGTCTTCCTAAAGATTACTACAACAACTACCTCAAACGTCTTTCCGCTGTCACCGTCGAGGATGTTCAGCGCGTGGCGAATAAGTACATCCATGCTGAAAGCCTGGTGATCGGAGTCGTCGGAAGGGGTTCTGAGGTTGCCGGAGGACTGGAGAAGTTCGGTGAACTGAAGTACTTTACCCCTGAGGCTGAGCCCACTTCAGCACCTTCTCTTCCTGTTCCTGATGGCGTGACCGCCGACAAGGTATTGAGCGATTATTTTGCAGCCCTTGGTGGTCTTGACAAGATCAAGGCGGTAAAGTCCATGAAGATGACCGCAGAGGTTTCGGTTCCGGGGATGCCAGCTCCACTGACTATGAAGCGCATTCAAAAGGTACCTGGACTTTTCTCAGAAAAGACCTTGATGAATGGTCAGGTGGTTCAGGAGCGTACCCTGAACGGAGAAAAGGCCTCCAGCACTCAAATGGGTCAGGAAAAACCCATGGATGAAGAGGCCGTCGCCCAAATGAAAAAAGAGGCTTCTGTGATCTTTGACGAAGTGAACTATCTGAGCGAGGATTATTCCCTCACTCTTGATCATATGTCAATGGTCAATGGGAACAAGGCTTATGTGATGACCGTCAAGGATTCTGATGGTGAAGAGAAGACCTTGTATTTTGATGAGGAAAGTGGCCTGTTGGTTAAATCAGAATCCAGTCAGGAAACCCCTCGTGGACCGATCTCGGTTTCCACTCAATACGAGGATTATCAAGAGAACAATGGGGTCAAGTACGCCATGAAAATGGTTCAGAAAGTGGGCCCTCAGACCATCACGATTGATGTGAAGGAACTCGAATTCAACGGTAAGGTCAGCACGAGCGACCTCTGATAATAATCGAATTCAATGGATCAGGCCCCGTCATCCTTAGGTTGGCGGGGCTTTTTCTTTAGGTTGACCAGGTAAACTCCAAGTAAGATCCCCATGACCCCTACGGCATGTCTCAGACCGATCGGTTCGCCATCCAGCCATCCCCAGAAAATGGCCATGACAGGGATGAGGTAGGTCACCGATGAGGCAAATATGGCCGAGGTCATCTTGATGAGATAATTGAAGAAGATCACGGCGATCCCTGTACCCAATACCCCCAGTAGGATGACGTACCCCAAACTGGCCAATGCCTTGGGATGAGTGGTTAGTACCACTGTAAAGTCTGTCAAGAATAAATAGATCAAATAGGGGATCCCGACCGACAGCAAGCTAAGGACGGTGATGGTCAGTGAGTCCAGATGACGGAGCCGGTCCTGGATCAGGTTGACGCTGATCGCATAACATATTGTGGCCGCCACAGCAAAGAGAGCAAATCCTCCAGTTCTTTCCAGAGTCGCCGTGTCCGGGTTGATTAGAAAATAGGCACCGATAAATCCGACCGTCACTCCCAGAAATTGAGAGGGCTTAATAGGATTCTTGAACCATAATAACCCAATGATCAAAGTGAAGATGGGAACAAGGCTATTGATGATACCCACCACCGAAGTGTCAATCCTTGTTACGGCGATCGGAAAAAGGAGATATGGAATGGCATTTCCCATAAGGCCGACAAGGAACAATGGCCAAATATCCTTTCGCCTTAGGTTCTTCAACCTCCTAAATCCGATTCCTAACGTGAATAGAGCAGCAGAACCAATGCGGATCGCGGCGATCTGGTAAGGATCAAAGGCATCTAACCCCCTTTTCATCAGAATGAAACTACTTCCCCAAATGATGGCGAGCGAAATGAAAATGGCCCATCCCAGGATCCGGTTCGAACTGGACATGCTTCGTCGGTTATCCGGCAAAGCTATTTTAATTATTGAAGTGAGGAGGGATCAATTAGGAGTGAGGAATGATGAATGAAGAATGGGAAGTGATAAGTGAGTAGTGATCACTTTAAGAGTGATGAATGAAAAATTAAGAATTAAGAGTGATGAGTGAGTAATGATTAATGATGAATGATGAATTAACAGTGAGGAGTGAGAAATAAAGAATGAGAATTGTTGAGCGAAAAATGGTGTTCCCTGAGCCTGTCGAAGGGCATATTTTTTCGCTAATGGTTCATCCCGATCCCTGGGGCTGTTCTAAACATATTGAAATTATTCCCATCCTTATTCAACCGCCCTTCGACAGGCTCAGGGAACGGTTGATCCAAAAATGATCCTGCCAAATCCCCAATTCTCAATCCCAAATTCTGAATTCTGAATCCTGAATCCTTGCCCCGACACTTCGGGGGTCAATCCCCAATCCCCAACTCCCAACTACCAATCCCAATCCCCCAATCTTCATTTTTAATTCTTCATTCTAAATTCTGAATCCCCAATCGTCAACTCCTTCACCGAATCACCATCACCTTTCCATAGACCTGTTGCCATCCTGCACCTTCGGACCGTTGGTATTGGAGGTGGTAGGAGTAGTATCCCGGAGCCAGAGGTTCACCCTTCCAGGTGCCTTGCCAGTCATTGGCATAGTTGTCGGAGCGGTAGACCATG
>JAJLJK010000310.1:0-2468 GCA_033844885.1 Bacteroidota bacterium
GATCACGGTGAATTCCATTACGGCAAATAGCCATGGATATGCTGGATAAATTGAATTCCATCAAGCAAAGGTTTGATGAGGTCAATGATCTCATCATTCAGCCTGATGTGATCTCCGATAGCAAACGGTACATCAAACTCAACCGTGAATACAAGGAATTGAAGCCCATTGTGGAAGCAAGGGACGAATTTCTTGAGATCCAGAATGGATTGGAGGAAGCACGAGATGCCTTGAAGGATTCGGATCCCGAAATGAGGGAAATGGCTCAGATCCAATTGGAGGAACTTCAGCCCAGATTTGAGGCACTCCAGGAAAAGGTCAAATTCATGTTGATCCCCAAGGATCCTGAAGACTCCAAGAATGCCGTTATGGAGATCCGTGCGGGAACCGGAGGGGATGAGGCATCGATCTTTGCCGGTGATCTCTATCGAATGTACAGTCGGTTCATTGAAAATAAGGGCTGGAAGATGGAGGTTCTGACGGTCAATGAAGGAACCATGGGAGGATATAAGGAAGTTTCATTTGAAGTTACTGGTGATAATGTATACGGGATCCTCAAGTTTGAATCCGGTGTCCATCGGGTCCAAAGGGTGCCTGCTACCGAGTCTCAAGGCAGGGTACACACCTCTGCCGCCACAGTGGCTGTCCTACCCGAGGCTGAGGAATTCGACGTTGACCTGAATGATAAGGATATCAAGAAAGACACTTTCCGGGCGCAGGGTGCCGGGGGACAGCACGTCAATAAGACCGAATCTGCGGTGAGATTGACCCATATCCCTACCGGACTGGTGGTCGAATGTCAGGATGGTCGATCACAACATCAGAATTATGACCAGGCGTTGAAGGTGTTACGGACCCGGCTTTATGATATGGAACACAAGAAGCGGGTGGATGAGATGGCACAACGTCGAAAGACCCTAGTCTCAACAGGAGACAGGTCGGCGAAGATCCGCACATATAACTATCCTCAAGGAAGGGTGACCGACCACAGGATCAATTTTACCGTTTATAATCTTCCAGAGATCATGAATGGCGAAATTCAACCATTCATCGATGAATTGATGATGGCTGAGAATGCAGAGCGATTGAAGGAAGGATCAGATTAAGGATTATGGATCGAAGAACGCTGGTTCAACACATTCACGAAAAAAGATCACTTCTTTGTGTAGGACTTGATCCTGACAAGGAAAAGATCCCTCCTTATCTTTCAGGGAAAGAAACTGGGATACGTGATTTTCTAGTAGATATCATTGATGCAACTGCAGAACACTGTGTTGCCTTTAAACCCAATCTGGCCTTTTTTGAAGGAGAAGGAGAGAGGGGCTGGTCTGATTTTTTCTATATCTGCAATTACATCAGGGATAAATATCCAGAACACTTTCTCATTGCAGACGCCAAGAGAGGGGATATTGGAAATACCAGCAAACAATACGCTCAGGCTTTCCTTCAAAAAGCAAAATGTCACGCTATCACGGTCGCTCCCTATATGGGAAGGGACTCTGTGGAGCCTTTTTTAGTCGATGGTTGGGGTTGGGCCATTGTTTTGGCTCTCACATCCAATCCTGGTGCCTTTGATTTTCAAACTCTGATGCTTTCCAGTGGAGATCGACTATTCGAACATGTGCTAAAAGTGTCTAAGGAATGGGGGAACTCTGGCAACATGATGTATGTGGTTGGTGCGACCAAGGCTGAATACCTCAAGGACATTAGAAAGATCCTTCCAGACCACTTTCTCCTGGTTCCAGGGGTAGGTGCTCAGGGGGGCGATCTGGATTCGGTCATCCATTATGGCAGGAATGCTGATATGGGCTTGTTGATCAACAGTTCCCGGGGAATCATTTATGCTGGTTCCGACGAGGATTTTGCCGATAAGGCTAAACGAGCCGCCTCAGATATGCATCAAAGGATGATGGCACATTTTATTTAATGAAAGTCAGATATAGCAACGATTTAAGCGGGTCATTGACCCGCTTTTTTCGTTTTACGACGTGTTTTCTTCGATGAACGGTTTTAGTTTTCAAAAAACACGTGTGAATAGCCCTTCAAAACAGCGAAAAACATCGATGAATGGTCGAAAATGAAAGAAAAAAGAAAAAAAGTAGGAAAAGGATTTCAAAAATATTAAATCTTGTAAATAGTTGAAAAACAATTAGAAAGAATAAAAAAGTAAGATAATGCTTCTTAATAGTAAAATTGATTAATGTTAATCTAATGTAAAATTAATGTTAATTGTTACAGCGTCTTGTGATATCTGGAAATGAGCTGTATCCTTTTATTTTACTGAGTTATAGCGATCATGGATCTGGGTATTTGAATACGTCATCGCGAAGGTTTTCCACACCAGGATGTAAGAAAGTGTTGAATAACACGATGAGTCGTTCTTAATTAGTCCTCGTTAACCCATTACCCAGCAAAAATGACCCGAAGCGGTAGAAAGACATACTTGTTTCTATTGCATGAAAAATGCT
>JAJLJK010000311.1:0-2311 GCA_033844885.1 Bacteroidota bacterium
TGGTGGGGGTTCAAGGTGGGTTTTGAGATCCTCATCGTCAATGGTCTTCTCACCTTTATTGGCCTCCTATTTCTGATGAACAGGAAGGCGGATCAAAATCCCATATCATAAAAAAGGCCAACGACCCAGTTGCGCGTCAGTCCATCCGGTCGGGTTTCACGAACTACGGCAGGGAACCCACCTCGAAGACTAAGGGATCGACCATTGTAGAACTCTCTTGTGGCCGCAAAGGTGATATTCAATGTTAGCCCTGACGATCCATCAATGGAAACTTCATTTCCAGAGGCATCCTCATACGTGTCCTCTCCAAGATGAAAGATCGGAAGAGCACCTAATGTGAATGCCCATTTCTCGCTTTTTGACTGAAAGCTCTGGTCCACTCGAAGGACGAGGTCAGGTTGCCGGGTCAACCGTTGGGTGGTTGGAAAAGGAGCATCCGAAAAGGAAAGAGGATCACTGACGAAACCATTCTCATTGGTCCCAAAAGGAACCTGAAGAGCCATTCCTGCCTTGGTCTGTTTGAAAGAAAAGGTGACCCCGGCTAAAAGGTCTGTTGTTCCAAGACTGGTCTGATAGACCATTGGGAGTGGGTCGCCTTCCTCATCCAATTGATCTGCATCATTCGCCTTAAGTTTCACCCCCAGGTTCAATGCAAGTCTGGACTTTTCCTTTATGATGGGCGAATAGGTGAGGACAATGGTTGGGTCAGCTAAACCCTGGACATTACCGAGATCCCCAAAGATCATACGATAGGGAACTTTTGTCTGGATCGTCCAATTCTCATTGAAGTGAAATGCGGCAAGTATCTGAAGATCCATGATCAGGGTACCTCCATCCCCCAAACCAAGGATCATTCCAGCTTCAAGATCAAGGGTGTCCAGCGATGAGGAGGATTGATGGAAGCTACCCGCAGTGCAAACTCCTGCATCAGAGCAACCCTGAGCATTTGTAAAAAGCGGTAGGCAACAGGTTAGGAGAATGATAAGGATGGTTCGTTTCATGACAAAAAAAATCCCCTTGGTTTCAAGGGGATTCAAATTACAGATTAATCATCATATGATCATTCGACCACAAACCGAAAGACGGATTGCCGGTTTCCTGATGTGACCTTGAGGAAATAACTTCCTGAGGCCAAACGACCTACTTCCGGAATGGTCACTTCTCCATTGATCGTGTTGGATTCGCCTTGCAATAGCTCTTTGCCTGCCATGTCATGGATCAGGTAACGCAGGTGGGTCACATGTTCAGGCAATCCCGTAAGGAAAAGATCCCCATTGGTCGGTACCGGGAAAACACGTGCCTCGTTAAAGGGATCCATTTCATCTATGGAAACAAAAGAATTCACCATCAATTCGAGGGTGTCCGTTCCACAGTTATTGGTTGTGATCAATTTTACTTTGTACTGCCCACTTGATGCATAGGTGTGGGTCGGACTTGCCTGGGAACTTGTATCTCCATCACCGAAATCCCATAGATAAGAGGAAGGATTTCCTGTTGAATTGTTTTGGAAATTATAGGTAGCAGGCGGGGTAAAAATGTAATTGAAAAGTGAAACGGGGCTGAAGGGAAGGTTCAGAACCTGATTGTCATCATCGGACCCTCCGGCATTGGATACAGTGAGTTTCACAGGGATATTACCTCCTTGGGAATAGACCACCTTGTGAGGGCCTGCGGTATTCGCCGTTGGCGGGGTCGCATTGGGTCCAAAATCCCAAAAATATCCGGTGATCGTTCCAGTGGAAGAACTCGTGAAGACGACAGTATCGCCGGGGCAAAGTCCGGCTACAGGAGCACTGAAACCTGCAGAGGGGATAGCGACTGAAGCATCGAGCACACTGATGTCATCGATCGCGATATCCGAAGTAAAATCATTACCGGTCTTGGCTCTGAATCGAATGATCACGGTTTGACCCGCAAAGGCAGAAAGATCAACAGTGCGCTTCAACCAGGCATTACCCTGAGAACCACTGATCACAGGAACGACATCTGGATATAGTCTTCCGTTAGCGACAACATCTGTATGTAGATCACCCATGGCAATTCCAGACATATGATAGTAATAACTCAATTCAGGCGAGGTAGCCGTACCCAGATTGATACATGGGGTATTGAGAATCACTAATTGTTCGGTACAAGCACCGGATGCTTCGGTGTACAGGTAATTTCCAGAACCTCCATTACCAGCAGAAGGTCCGGTTCCTGAGCTTGGTGTTCCTCCGTTGTTTGTTCGGAAATCCATATCGTCAAAAACACCATTGTCTTGCTGCTTCCATCCGGCACCCGGGCTACAAACCGTAGCACAATTCGTTCC
>JAJLJK010000312.1:5000-8507 GCA_033844885.1 Bacteroidota bacterium
CATGTCAAGATACCAGCTGAACCCGTAGATCAATCCCCGCTGATCCTTATTGACACAGGCATCCCATTGTTCCGTATCGATCTCCTTATGCGGAATGTACCTGATCATTGAAGAGCCTCCTGGATCATTTCCTCATAAACGCGGTTCCACCCCTTCCACGCCTGATCCTTTTCACTAAAGGTCCGGTTATGCCACACCGTGATCATCTCACCGCTGTATCTCTTAGTCACATCGATGTACTTTTTCATTTCCTCCAGACTCTCATCCGGCGAAAGCCGAAGATTCTCCGTAAAGGTGTACTCCATGACCGAGAATGGGTGCATCATCAGGGGCACCTCCTCCTCCAACTCCACATCATAGAAAGGGAAAGGTGTGCAGATGCTGGCTCTGAAACCGGGCTGTGAAGCGTAACCCATTGAATATTCATGCTGGATCCCAAGCTCCACCAACTGCCGAAAGGTCTTTGGGAATTGCATTTTGAGAAAATGCTGGCGGCTGTGTAGGACCGGCATGTTCAATACCGCATTCAAAGATTTGACCTCATCCACCAGGATAGAGAATCGTTCATTGGAGGCGTAGCTAGGATGTATCCCGACGATCGCCTCGTCACTGATATCTTTTACGGCTGCATGTAACCTGGGACTATACATGGGTAAATTCCGATCGAATTGACCGAATCGGCTGAACAACATGAAATAGATGCTCTCGAAACCGTACTTCTCCTGAAGCCTCAATTGCATATCCAGCGTATCATAAGGATCTTTTCGAAAGCCGGTAAGCACCTGAACTCGATTCTTGAGCTCCTGCAGATCAAATGAAAGTATGTCCTTGGCAAAACCACTGAGGGTTCGGAATCCTCCCTTCCCCTTGTAGGCATACAAATTATCCACATCCACCGTACTGATGAACCGGTATGGGGTTCGATTGGCCTCGAACCCTGGGTATGAAGCCTTAAGGGCATCCATCAACCAATCCGCCCAAATATTGACAAGTGGCCTGGAGAGGAATCCCTCTTTTACCGCAAGGCTCTCGGCAGCGGTAAATCGATTATGAGTATCAGGTATGAAAGGCAGGTATTCCTCGTAACGTGTCACCAGGTAAAAGGAGGCAGCAAATAGATCAAAGGGGATCGGATCCTGGTTCTTGGTCGTAAAGAATATCACTTCTCCTTTGAAGGAAGAAGTGTAAATCTCCTGCTCAAAGATGTCTCTTTCAAAAAGCAATTCTGCCGGACGAAAGGTCAGTACTCCTTCAAATGGCACTTGACTGTAATTGATCCGGGGGCCTGTGTATTTCCGGAAGACCTCCTGATCTTCGGTGATCTCCATTTCCAACCCCAGGACTGACCTCAGGATCAACCGAAAGGCATAACGCAAACGCGATGTCTTTTTCTCTGTGTAGACAAGGACCTTCATCAACCCGCAAGACCTCCGTTGATATTGATCACCTGACCTGTGATATAATCGACCTGCTCATCGGCAAGAAAAAGAATGGCGCGGGCAATGTTCATTGGATCCCCGAATTTCTGCATAGGGATCACCTTTTGAATGGCCTCACGCATTTCATCGGTCAGATCATGCAGCATTCCAGCATCCATATATCCGTAGGCAAGGGTGTTCACTGTGATTCCTGCTTGTGCCAGTTCTGCAGCGATGGTCCTACTCATTCCGATGACCCCTGATTTAGCGGCCGAATAGGCCACTGTTCCGGGCACACCCCACTGGGCTACCACACTGCTGACATTGATGATCCTACCCCAACCTTGCTTCTTCATTCCGGGGATAACATGCTTCATGGTCAAAAAGGGACCTGTGAGGTTTATAGCCAAAGAACGGTCCCAGCCTTCACGATCCTGTTTCCAACTGATCCCACTCTGGGACACTCCGGCATTATTCACAAGAATGTCAATGGACCCAAATTCGGTCTGAACCGATTCCACCATTTCTGCAATATCCGTCTCGCTATGGAGGTTCGCCTTAAAAAGGGCGATCTTATTGGCCGGGTTCAACTCTTCTACTGCTTTCGTCAATTGCTCAAAATCCCCGTTGTAATGAAGGGCAAGTTGATAACCTGCCTGACAAAGTGGTTTGAGAATGGCTCGGCCGATCCCGCCTGAAGCCCCCATAAGTAGCAGTGTACGTTTCATCCTAGATTGAGTTCTTCGCCCCTTGGCGTATACATCGTAATTCCTTTTTCGCGATATCCGCGGATCATGACCTCTAACATGGGCCCTGCATTCAAAAGTAGACAATCCGCTTGGCCAAGCCGAGTCTTTTTCAAAACCCCCTCCTTTTCAAACCATGGGATCAGTTCGTCGCAACGGCGACGTTTTGACATCTCTGGATTGTGAACCCGCGTACTTACTTCCTGTGATCGACCTTCATGGTCAACTACGGTTACAGTGAATACCTCATTAAGGTAGACCGGAAACTTAAAATCCACTGCATCCTCCAGCACGTGAAGGCTTGTTCCCGAATTGATGAGAGTGACCCCCACATAGAGGATCTTTCCTTTCTTCTCCGCTATCCTGTACCAAGGGGAGTGGTCATCATAAGGCGTAATTCGCCCCAGATGATCCCCGGTGATATAATCTGCAAGAGGACCCAAAGCGCAGACCGGTTCTGTTGGATGAACACTCCTTATTACCCCGGGCATCTTTCGAAACCTTTCGGTGATCGCTCCCATTCGACTTGGGGTGTTGCGAACATCAAAGACTTGTTCGAGTCGGATGTGGTCCAGTTGTAATCGATCCACTGGTGAGCTTGGCATGACCAGAGTTCCTTCCGGCCCCAAAACCTCGAGAATGGCATTGATCAGAGTTTGTGGACCTTCTTTCAGAAAGCCGATCTTGCTCATAGAGGAATGGATCAGAAGAAGGTCTCCTTTTTCAACTCCCATTCCTTCCAATTGAGTGACCAAGTGATTCTGTGAGATGATCTCGCCCCGATCTCTTTGATCCTCCAGGCCCTTTCGAACCAAGGCTTTTTTCCTCTGACGGTACCAGTCAAGGATAAACGTTGGGATAAAACGCCGAATATGATCCCTGATCCCCATTTCAATCCTCTCTTTCCAGCATTAACGTATCCATGAAGTATTTGGTGGCCCAGTTGGGACAACCGAAGGGTTCATATCGACCCCAGAAGGGAAATGATCCGAAAATGGCTCCCCTCGTATCTCTAGTCTCATGCACCGGCCTTTGATGGATCGCGGTCAGTAGATCATTCATCCCCTTTTGCCCTTTTTTCCATTCCTCCGCTCCGGTAAGGCCATATAGTTTATTCCAAATAATAGCCATTTGGGCACAACCTGTTGTAATGAGGGATTCAGATCCAGACCATTTGGAGTCGAATCTCCCAGGAAGGGTTCCCGTATCCAAAAAACGCTCGAGGAGGATTCGGGCCGGCCTTTCGGCTGATATCAGGATGTCCTCATCCTTGTGGAATAACGCCACATCCAAAAGTCCATCGATCGTGTACGCTATGGTATGAAGGATGGGTTTGCTATTCT
>JAJLJK010000313.1:0-4803 GCA_033844885.1 Bacteroidota bacterium
CCATTGAATCCTTTCTTCTCCTCTTTTTTCAAAACGATATTGATGATCCCTGAAGATCCTTCAGCTTCGTACTTAGCGGAGGGATTGGTGATGACCTCGATCCGTTCGATCATATCTGCAGTTAACGTACTTAACAGGTTGCTTCCATCATCCGAAAGGACAGATGGTTTCCCATTGATCAGGATCTGAACCCCGCTATTTCCACGAAGGGTGACCTGACCCTCGATATCCACATTCACGGAAGGCACCTTATTGAGTACATCGAGAGCTCCAACCCCGGTACTGGCGATATCCTGCCCGACATTGAAAACTCGTTTATCCAGTTTGAATTCCACCCGGGACCGCTCAGCGGAAACCTCCACCTCGTTCAATCTCTGGGTATTCTCTTTCAAAGAGATCACTCCCAGGTTCATATTCCCGTTCCGGATGGAGAGAGAATCAATTCTCAATGTTTCGAATCCCATGAAACTGATCTCTAACCAAAAATCCTGATGATTGACCCTCAGTAGAAATGTTCCATCCTCCCCGGTGGTAGTTCCAGTGATGACCTTATCCTCAGAAAGGGTCCTCACCACAACCGAAGCATATGGAACAGGATCCTTAGAAACGGATTCAACCACACTACCGGTGATCTCGATGGGAGCCTGGGCCATCCCCAAAGTAGAAGACATCAGAAACCCTGCTATTCCAAAAAGAAGTAAAATCTTATTCATTCGCTGCATGGATCTTTCCAACAACAAAAATGGCATGAATGATCAAAACAGGGAAATCTTCTGGGTTGTGAGTAGGGAACAGTTAATAGTGTACAGTTTAGAGTTAAGAGTGAATAGTGTACAGTGAAGAGTTAATAGTGAGCAGTTAAGAGTGAAGAGTGAATAGTTGTCCGTCCCTGATATAGGTTGACCGTTTTTCAAAAGTAAAAAGTGATGAAAGCGAGTTTACCGAAACTTCGAAAGCATCGATTCTTTAGCGAGGATTTCAAGCGGGAATTGGTCAGGGAATTTGATTTAGGGAAGTACAGCGTGGGTGAAATATCCCGTCTTCACCAGATTGCTCCTCAGGTCGTTTACCGATGGATCTATAAATACTCTACCTTCCATCAATCGGGAGCAAGAATTGTAGAGATGAAACAAAGCAGCACTCAAAAGATCAAGGAACTCGAGAAGCGGATCAAGGAGTTGGAACAAGCTGTTGGTCGCAAGCAGATCATGATCGATTACCTGGAGACGATGATGGAGGTGGCCAAGGAGGAGCTCAACATCGACATTAAAAAAAACTACGGCACCCCACCCTCGGGAAGTTCAGGGAAAGGCAAGGGACAATGAACTATTCCCTGAATGCTCTTTATCGGACCGTAGGCATCAGTCGCCAAGGGGTTTATCGCTATGGACAGCGTCAGAGGTTATTTGACCATCAGATGCATGCCTTGGTTGGTGATGTGGATCGGTTGCGCAAAGAGCACCCGGGTTGTGGGGTGGCCAAGATGTATACCACCCTTAAACCGGATTTTATCGGCAGAGACCGGTTTATAGAGACGTTCATGGCATTGGGATACCGTGTTAAGCGAAAACGAAGCTATCCACGCACAACACGTGCAGGAGGACATCGCTATCCCAACCTGATCGAAGGGATAAGGGTGGATCGCTTCGGACAAGTGTGGCAGTCGGATCTGACCTATGTTCGAGTGGGAGAGCGATTCTATTATGTCGTGTTCATCGTAGATGTATTTACCCGAACCATCGTAGGTCATAGCGTCTCGGATCACATGCGGACAGAGTCAACCATTAGAGCGTTAAAGCGAGCATTGGATCGATATGGATCTCCCGAGATCTTTCACTCAGATCGAGGAAGTCAATACTCCAGTAGGGAGCAGGTGAGGGTATTGAAAACCCATGGAGTTCGAATAAGTATGGGAAAGATCGCTCAGGAGAACGCTTACGCAGAGAGGATTAATGGAACGATCAAAAATGAGTTCCTGGCCTATCAACGACCCAGGAAACTGTCCCAACTTAAAGCCTGTGTGAGGCGAGCGGTGAGCTATTACAATAACAAAAGACCCCATGATCACCTGAAGGATCATACGCCTTTGAACTTTGCCTCTCTAATGGAGGTGACACCGGTTAAAAAAAGACCGGAAATGACCATCTTTAAGTATGAAAGTGTTAACCAAAAAGTGGTCAACTCTATTTAGGGATGGACATTGATTTAGAGTGAAGAATTAAGAATTATGAATCCTGAATTCTGAATTGAGAATTTCGGTTTCTTCCTTGGAGCTTCGGAGGTCAATTCCCAACTAAATTTAAGGCTAGATTATTTTGATTTTGGATTAAAAAACCGTTCCCTGAGCCTGTCGAAGGGCGGTTGGAAAAATGGGATTTCGTGAATTAAGATAGAAACCCGATTCCCAGGAACTAGAAACGATTTTATCACCTGAAAGGATAAAATCTACTTTGATGATGGATCTAAGATTTTATTTGATCTTCAATTGGAATGGAACGAAGTGAAATCTCGAAAGAACATTCTATCTATTTCATGTATTCATTAAATAGACCCTCAACATCATCTCTCAACTGTTGGTAGTTGAAATCCTTAGGCACTCCTCGGCAAGATCCACTTTCACCAATGGCATCTAATAGATTTCTAACAAAAAGTTTTGTTACTTCCTTTGAGTGTAGAGCCTTTCTATATTCGATATTCTCAATGTTTTTTGATATATAGACTGCCTTTCGTGATCTGAAGTATTTTTTTAATGGAATAGTGATACCATGATTATCCATTTCCACCCTGAAAATGAAACAAAAACCCGATACACTTCCATAATGTTTGGATTCCAGTTTTTCCTTTAACCATTGTTGAAATTCCGTCATCTCATCGCTATGTAGATGAGTGGCTGCAACTCCATACTCTTCAAAGAATGAAATGATCATCGAACAAAGAATTTTTCCATGTAGTTCAAAATCCTAAAATAATCCCGATGAAACAATGTAGAGAATTGATAATATCGGATCCTTATTCTATCTGCTTGGTTAAGTATCATTGAAAAGTGTGGGGGCACCTCAGGTAGAAGAAGGGATAGAATCCATGGAAATGACCATTGAGATTGATGCTGAATTATTTTGGAAAATTTTTTTACTGGTCTTTTCAATTTGATCTCCGGGCTTGAAATTTAAAAAGCTTTCCATTTAATATTATTTCTTCAGCGCTTGAGTTTGCCCTTCAAAAGAGGAATTGATATCTTAAAATTCCATTCCTCATTCTGAAAGATTTGAGAAACTCGATAGCCTTCATTTTCCTTTCCTTTCAATTGTGCATTTCTTGTGAGGCACCCAATGAATATACTCAACCTAATGATCGAATCACTTTTCATCTAAAGGAAGGTTATCCCATTCCATCCTCATTAAGAATTATCGGGAAAGTGTATCACGATACAATTTGGTTTTCAAATCGAACCAATGGATTGTTTTATGGTGAATTGAAAACCAAGGATGGAAGGCAATTCCCAATAGCACCTCTTTCTGTCAAGAATGACAGCAATAAACGCATGCATCTTTTCCCTGAGCTTTTTATGAAAGAGATTGAAGAGGGGAGTATATGTATGTCTGGAAAGAGAGATTCACATAGTCAATTTGAAAATTTGGATACCGCGATCATTGCCTCAGTGAAACTACTCAGCTATTACGGGGCTCAGGTTCAATTTATGAATGATTCCCTTTTGGTCATTCCACTTTTGTTTCAGCCAAAGGGTCCTGAACTCAGTCAAGAATGGTTAAACAATGCCGGCAATTTTGGAAGATTCGCAATTCTTAATATTAATGACTGTACAGCATTTCTCCCGCTCTATTTTAAACCTCCTTTGAAATTCAACCCTCTTTTGGAGCATCCATTGATCGGTTCAAACAATCGTATGGTTTACTATACCCAGGTACATGAAAAGAATATTTGGGAGTGGGATGTTCAAAGAAGAACAACCAGGAAGATCAAGGTTATGGGAAGTGAAATTGAAATTGACGACTTCGATCTTCGCAAGATCAGCGATAGAGAATATGGATTGGACCATTATCAGGCTTCACAGTTTGCCACAGGCCTTTGGTTAGATTCCGAGGAAGGTGTTCTCATTCGTAGGATAAAGAAATCACAGAAGAGTCATGACGAAAATGGATTAATGATTCCTCCGTATTGGGCAGATATGATCTTCGAGATCATTGATATCCATTCTGGGCGTATAATCAAAAAGATCAGGATTGAAGGAAGAAAATATGATAACCGCCAATGTTTTGTTTTTAATGGAATGATATATATAAAGGATGAAGAGGATCAAAGAAAGGGGATATTGGCTTTTGATGGCTTTCGGTATAATCATAGCCTGTAGTAGGTCAGAACCCAATTTACCTCGTGATTACGTTACAAGGTTCATTGATATCGATAGTTTGGATTGTACCACTGTTTTGGTTTTGCCAGAATATGCTTGTATCGAATGCACGCGGTTTACATATGATTTGGTAAAAGAGGGTAAACCCAGAAAGAATTTTTGGATCATCACGGATGACGTCCGATTTAGGGAGGGAAAAAATGTGATCATTGATACTGAAAAGGATCGAATTGTAAGATACAATCCATTTGTTAGTAGGGCATATTTCGTTAAATTCAGAAACGGCAGGCTGGATGTTGTGAAATCTATTGGAAGCGATAATCTTGATTCTTTGCAACTTATCTATTCCTCCATGGTGCAATGTCCATGAGTTTTGAGATCAACTTATTCTGGATATTGTTACTCAGATCAAAATTTCCGATCTCTCCGAAAGA
>JAJLJK010000314.1:0-10055 GCA_033844885.1 Bacteroidota bacterium
GACGCTGAGTATTTCGAGGGTCTTCTTGGGGTTCCTGTCATCCAGATAATGCTTGCCAAATACATACTGAAGTAAGGGATGCCTACCAGGTTCCAATAGGGTCTCCTCATTGGGAATATTCGTGAAATCCTCGATCTGAAAGCGGGTGTAGAAATAGACAAACCCATGCTTGGGAGCCAGGAATTTCCATTCGCCCTTCGACTGTGTCCAACCATCTCGCAAGAGTTTGAGCCCCTTCTGCACATCACCTTTCATACCCAATAGGCCTGCTAGATTCTGATACCCCTCTGGCAGGGTCCCAATGGTGACCAGAAACAGTCCATGTGGGGTTTTCAAGAAAGGAAAATCTGGATACCTCTCCCTTCCCTCCATTAAGATGCTGTGTGCCTTTACCGCCGAAAATCCCGCAGAGATATCGTATCTGAATTTGGTGTTAAGGGCAGCCTGCTGAAGATGCATCTCTGAAAGGCAATAGGATCTCCAGGTTGAGGGTTGCTCCTCATCTATTGAGGCGATGAGCTGAAGCATCCGATCCTTGTTCTTGTCAAAAACGGATGGATCCTCCAGAACGAAGATCCTGTAGAACCAACCGAGATGCTCAAGATAATCCGCCATGAGATTGGCTGGGTTCTCATTCCGATAGTCACGGAGGGCGTGATGAGCATCATCAAAGCGAAGATCAAAGAATAGGCCGTGAATCCTTTTGGTTTCCTCATCCCAATGGATATCCGCCGAAAGGCGAAATGAAAGGATGAAAAGAAACAAGAGAAGGAGGGTCGAACGCATGAGCAGGGGTTTTCGTAAAAATAGGGAACAAAAAAGCCACCGCGTGACGGTGGCTAAACTTTTCATTCCAGGAGGATCCTGATCATTCGTGAGCGAACTCAGCGAAGATCTTGTCCATTTTTTCCTCTTCCTCTCGAGCGAGTTCCGGATCGACGAGAATACGTCCAGAGTGCTCATCGGTAATGATCTTTTTGCGCTGTGCGATCTCGAGCTGGCGCTGAGGAGGGATCACGAAGAATGAACCTGCTGATGCACCGCGCTCAATAGAGACCACCGCAAGACCATTCTTGGTGCTGGTGCGGATCCTGTGATACGCCTTGATCAGACGATCATCGATATCCTTGCTATAGTCTTCGAACTTCGCTTTAAGACCTTCTTCCTCGCGCTGGGTCTCAGCCATGATATTATCAAGTTCTTTGCGCTTGAATTCGAGGTGGGATTTGCGTTCATCGAGTTTGGACTCTGAAGCATCGATGGTCTCCTTCTTGTTCGCGATCTTGGCTTCGAACTCCTTGATACGCTTCTTGGCGAGTTCGATCTCGAGTTCCTGGAACTCAACTTCTTTGGAGATAGCATCAAACTCGCGGTTGTTACGAACGTTCTTCTGCTGCTCCTCGTATTTTCCGATCTTCTCTTGAGCTTCCTTGATCAGATTCTTCTTGTTCTTGATCTCGGTCTCAAACTCCTTGATCTCGTTCTTCACCTTCTGAATTCGGGTCTCGAGTCCTGCGATCTCATCTTCGAGGTCCTCCACTTCCAGCGGCAGTTCCCCGCGAATGTTTTGGATCTGATCCAGTCGCTTGTCGATCAGCTGAAGGTCATATAATGCGCGGAGCTTGTCTTCAACTGATACTTCTTTTGTCTTAGCCATAGCTTAGAGATATTGGATCGGATTGGTATTTACTTGCGTTTTAAGGACGGCAAAATTAGGGAATTTTTCCCGAATCCTATCGGCGATCAGATCGATCGTAAACTGCTCACTTTCATAGTGTCCGATATCCGCGATCACGATCCGGTCCTCCGCATCGAAGAACTGGTGATACTTGAAGTCTGCAGTGATCAGGATGTCTGCCTTTTGGCGGATGGCCTTTTCGAGAAGAAAGCTACCGGAACCACCACAAATAGCCACCTTTTTCACCTTAGGGATATGAGGACGGGTATACCTGACACACCCGGTAGAAAAGGTCTTCTTTACCCTTCCAAGGAATTCCATAGTCTCCATGGGTTGGTCCAGATCCCCGATCATTCCAGATCCAACCTGGTCGTGAGTGCTTTCAAGGGCTAAGAGGTCATAAGCGATCTCCTCATAAGGATGCGCATCATTCATGGCCGAGAGTACTTTGGAAAGCCTATGTTTCTCAAAGATCACCTCTACCCGATCCTCCTCTGCCGAGGATCGCTCCCCTTTCTTTCCCAGATATGGATTAGCATTTTCATTTCCTCGAAATGTACCCGTTCCGGCGGTGCGGAAACTACACTCATCATAATTGCCAATACCTCCAGCTCCAGCTTCGAAAAGGGAATTCATTAGCTGTTGGGTATGGGTTCGGGGAACAAAGACAACCAACTTTTGAAGGATCCCCATTTTTGGATCCAGGATCCTTATATCCTTCAATTTCAATTTTTCGGCGATGCGATGATTCACTCCTGTCCTGACATTGTCGAGATTCGTGTGAACTGCAATAATGGCAATGTGGTTACGGATCGCCTTGATGACAGTTCGCTCCACATAATTCTTGCCCGTGAATGATCTCAATCCTTTGAATACGATCGGATGGTGCGCAATGATCACATTGGCCTTCTCTCGGATCGCTTCATCCACCACGGATTCGATACAGTCCAGTGCAATAAGCACCTTTTTCACCGGTTGGGTTGGATCCCCACAGATCATTCCAGAATTGTCGTAATCTTCCTGAAAGGACGGTGGAGCCCATTCATTGAGGCTGTCCAAAAGGTCGCTAATGATCATAGGTCTATCTCAGTTCTTCATAGATGATGTCTGAATCACTCTGAGTATCCCCATCAAAACCAAAGACACGTTTAAAGGCGACATAAAAAGCTATGCTGGTAAGAGGAAGGGTAATAAGGAGACCAACTCCTAATGCGATCACTCCAAGGATATTGATAAGGCCTAGCACGATCACAAATCCAAAAAAAGAAAACCAGTTCTTAGAGATCACCTTCCGACTGGTTTCAAGAATATCCCAAGGTTGCATACCAGATCCAAAGTAGGCTAGCGGAATAACGAAAAGATAGGCCACACTCAAATAGATACCAGGGATCACCAGAAGTATGAAGCCTAGAATCACCATAACTACCATGATGACATACGGCCCTATCAGTTCAGAGGCTACATTGAATCCACCAAAAAGGGAATTGAGGTTTATTGACTCTCCTTTGTCCAATTTTCGTCCAGCGATATAGAATCCTGCGGTGAAAAGTGGACTTAGAACCAAACTAGCCAGACTGCCCACAATGGGAATGAATGAAATGACCACATTCACCACCATTACGATTATTGAATAAATGATAAGGTTTCCTGGGTCTTTCTTAAAAAGGCCCCATGCCTCAGAAATAGTGTCCCCGATTGGAAGAGAGTACCCCTTTTGAAGAAGTGCATCCCTTTGAGATTGATAATTGATCTTCATGGTATAGGTTTGATTTTTTGGAAGCCTGAAGTTACTCATCTCTGTGATTCACCAAAAAAAAACCGCCACGATTGCTCGTAGCGGTCTTGATATCTGGATAAAAAGATCAGATATGGCTTATTTCTCGCCTTCCTTTTCTTCCATCTCCTTTTTCAACTGTGCAAGGGCATCGAGGTCTCCAAGAGTAGAACGCTCGTTGGTCGAGTTCATCTTCTTGACTGCAGCCTTGGCAGCTTTCTGATCCTCCTGAGATTTGGCACGCTCTGTTGCCTTCTCCTCACTGCGGATGTCCTTGTGAAGCTGGGTATGGCTGACCACGATACGCTTCGAATCCTTATTGAATTCGATCACCTTGAATTCAGCGGTATCGCCCTCTTTAAGGGCAGATCCGTCCTCCTTCTGAAGGTGACGTCCGGGGCAGAATCCTTCTACTCCATAGGTCTCGAAATAGATATTCGCGCCTTTGTCGAACACCTCGGTGACCTTTCCGGTATGAACCGAACCTTCTTCGAAGACGGCTTCATAGTTATCCCATGGGTTCTCATCGATCTGCTTGTGACCGAGGCTCAGGCGACGGTTCTCTACATCGATCTCCAGAACGACCACTTCGATCTCAGCACCAATGGAAGTGAATTCGCTAGGATGCTTCACTTTCTTGGTCCAGCTGAGGTCAGAGATATGGATCAGGCCATCGATCCCTTCCTCGAGCTCAACAAACACACCGAAATTGGTGAAGTTGCGAACGATTCCCTTGTGCTTGCTGCCTTCGGGGAACTTGGAAGTGATATCGGTCCATGGGTCTGGAGTGAGTTGCTTCATTCCGAGGCTCATCTTGCGCTCTTCGCGATCGAGAGTCAGGATGACGGCTTCGACCTCATCTCCTACCTTGACGAAATCCTGAGCACTGCGAAGGTGCGTGCTCCAGCTCATCTCAGAAACGTGGATGAGACCTTCCACTCCGGGTTGGATCTCAACGAATGCACCATAATCGGCAAGAACGACAACCTTACCCTTGATCTTGTCACCCACTTTGAGGTCACCATCAAGAGCATCCCATGGATGCGGCTGAAGTTGCTTGATACCCAACTGGATACGAGTCTTCGCTTCGTCGAAATCGAGGATAACGACATTGATCTTCTGATCGAGCTCGACCACTTCGCTTGGATGGTTGATCCGGCTCCAGCTGAGGTCGGTGATGTGAACGAGACCATCGACACCTCCGAGGTCGATGAAAACCCCATAAGAAGTGATGTTCTTGACCACACCTTCGAGAACCTGACCTTTTTCGAGCTGGCCAATGATCTGACGCTTCTGCTCTTCGAGATCGGCCTCGATAAGGGCCTTGTGAGAAACGACCACGTTCTTGAATTCGTGATTGATCTTGACGATCTTGAATTCCATGGTCTTGTCTACATATTGATCGTAGTCACGGATAGGCTTGACATCGATCTGAGATCCGGGAAGGAATGCTTCCAAACCGAATACATCGACGATCATACCACCCTTAGTACGGCACTTGACATAACCGTTGACCACTTCTTCATTGTCATACGCCATGTTGACACGATCCCAAGCCTTGATGGCACGGGCCTTGCGGTGCGACAACACGAGCTGACCATCCTTGTCTTCCTGCTTGTCGACCAGAACCTCGACATCGTCACCGATCTTCAGTTCAGGGTTGTAGCGGAATTCGTTCAGTGAAACGACACCTTCTGACTTGGAGCCGATATCGATGATCACTTCACGGTCGGTCTTGTTGATGACCTTCCCTTCTACCACCTCGTGCTCAACAGAGCTGGTGAGGGTGTCCTCATACATCTTCTCGAGCTTCTCGCGCTCGTCTTTGCTCATGCTCTTACGGCCGAACTCAAACTCATCCCAGTCAAATTCAGCTTCGTCCTGAACATCGACCTCTGTGGGCTGACCTTTCTCTCCGGCTTTGGGAGCCTCTTCTTCCTTCACCTCATCGGTGACGGCAGGTTTCACATCCTCTGCAACGTTGGGTTCAACATTGGCTTCGGCTTTTGCAGCGGTGGCTTCATCAGCACCTTCCATACCGGAAGAACTGACCTCGGCCTTTTTCTTTGCAGCTTTGGCTTCTTCTTTCACCTCTTCTGCTTTCTTGTTTTCTTCAGACATGAAGAAATAGAATTTGTATCCCGGAACGCTGAGAAATTCGGCGGTGGCGAACTCCAGGAGTATTTTACTTGATGTTTGAGTCCCTAATCCTTTCTCTTTCAACCGCGGAAAAGGGCTGCAAAATTAATAAATCTTTCTGACAATCAGGAACTTTATTTCCAACCGAAAAAGGTGTCTTCAAACTATGCTCCATTTGATTTTACGTAAATTGTTCCTTGCTGCTACTGACCAAAAAACAAGGATCCATGAGAATAAAAATACTTTTACTCACCCTGTTGGGTGGATTCCTCCCCTTTCTTCATGCTCAGGTAACCCTTCCTCCAAGTGGAGGGAATCAAAAAGCCGAGGTGGCGCAATGGATGGGCCTTGTGGAGGTTCGAGTGACCTACAATAGTCCCGATGTTCACGACCCGAAAGGAATGGACCGTACCGGACATATCTGGGGAGAGCTGGTTCCCTTTGGATTGGCAAACCTGAATTTCGGAAATAGCACTGCCGAGAATCCCAGCCCATGGCGCGCAGGAGCCAACGAGAACACGGTTTTCCAATGCTCCCATGACATCCTGGTCGAGGGGAATAAACTTCCTGCAGGAAAATATGGTTTGCATATGATACCGGGAGAATCGGATTGGACCGTCATCTTCAATCGTGATTATTCAGCTTGGGGAAGTTATTTCTACGATGAAAAGAAAGATGTCCTTCGAGTGACGGTGAAACCTGAATCATCCAACTACACCGAATGGCTCACCTATGGATTTACGGATCGTTTGCTCGACGAGTGCACCCTAAATCTGGAATGGGAAAACCTTCGATTGCCGATCCACCTTTCGGTGGAAAACATCCATGAACTCTATGTAGAATCACTCCAGAAGGAGCTCCAGGGACAGGCCGGATTCAATTATCTGAATTATGTGTCGGCGGTCAATTACTGTGTTCAGGTGAACAGCCATTTGGAACTTGCACTGAAATGGGCAGAAAAAGCGATCAATGAGCCATTTGTAGGGCAGAAGAATTTCACCACCCTGACCACCAAGGCCAATGTGCTCCTGGCAATGGGACGATCCAAAGAAGCAACCAAGATCTACATGAATGCCATCGATCTTCCGGATGCACAGGTCTTTGCGATCCACAATCTCGGAAGGCAACTCATCCAAATGGGAGATCCCGATCTGGCGCTGGAGATCTTCAAGGCCAACGCAAAGAGATTTCCGGATCAATGGCCCGTTAACGTGGGTTTGATGAGAGGCTATTCTGCGAAGGGGAATTATGAAAAAGCCCTGAAATATGCAGAAGCCGCCCTGAAAAATGTCCCTGAAGGGGATCTTCTCAATCTGGAGAACATCCGATCCTCTATTCAGAGATTGAAGCAAAATCAGGATATCAATTGAACATGCGCCAAATCTTCACCCTAACTATCCTTTTCCTTTTTCTATTGAGTTGTGAACCCGACTCAATTGGCCAAAACGAAAGCGATTACGTTATTGCGGATGAAACAGGCCTTGAGAATGCCGGTGCTACCGATGTAGGCGATCTGCGACTGAGCCTGATCAAAATGCCTCCGGGATTCAAGATCGAGGTTTGGGCAAGAGTGACCGGCGCCCGATCCATGGCCCGTGCTCAGGACGGAACCCTTTTTGTAGGCACCCGGGCAGCAGGTAAGGTCTACGCCCTTTCAGATAAGGATGGAGATGGCAAACCCGACCAGGTGATCACTATCGCGCAGGGTCTCAATACACCCAATGGGGTGGCCTATAAGAATGGAGATCTGTATGTGGCAGAGATCGATCGGATCTTGAAATTTCCAAATATCCTCTCTCAACTGGGGCCTTCAGCTCCATACGAGGTCCTGTTCGATGGATATCCTTCCGATACACATCACGGATGGAAATACATTGCCTTTGGTCCGGATGATCTTCTCTATGTGCCGGTAGGAGCTCCATGTAACATCTGTTTACCACCGGACCCCATCTATGCATCCATCACCCGCTTTGACGTCAATGACCCGAAGGGACCCGAGATCGTTCAAAAGGGCATCAGGAATACAGTGGGTTTCGATTGGCATCCAAAAACCGGAAACCTCTGGTTCACGGATAATGGGAGAGATTGGATGGGTGATAACAAACCCGCCTGTGAGCTGAATCATGCGACCCAGGAAAATCAGCATTTCGGATACCCCTTCTGCCACCAAGGGAATCTCCCCGATCCAGAATTTGGCGGACAAAGGAGTTGTTCGGAGTTCGTCCCACCTGCCCAAAACCTTGGGCCACATGTCGCACCCCTAGGTATGAAATTTTATTCGGGCCATTCGTTTCCCACCGCCTATTTCAACCAACCCATCATTGCTGAGCATGGAAGCTGGAATCGAAGTACTCCGATCGGATATAGGGTCACTTGGGTTCCCTTCAATGCCCAGGGATCCAGTCTTGGATATAAGGTCCTTGCCAAGGGGTTCCTGGATGAGAACACGATGACACCTTGGGGGCGACCCGTGGATATTCTGGTACTTCCCGATGGATCTATTCTGGTGTCTGACGATTATGGTAATGCTATTTACAGGATCTGGTATCAGCCATAAAAAAACCCCCTCTGATGAGGGGGTTCTTATCTTGATTATCAATAATTATTTAGAAAGCTGCGCTTTCAGCAGAGCGGTGGTAGTAGAGCCTGGTCGCTCGATAGGGAATCCCATCGCACGATCCCAGATCAACCCACACATGGTACCCAACGCACGACTCACCCCGAATAGAACTGTGTAGAAATCGTATTCGTTGAGGCCGTAATGCATAAGAAGCTGTCCGGAATGAGCATCCACATTAGGCCAGGGGTTCTTCACCTTTCCGGTCGATTGCAGGATCTCTGGAACTACCTCATAGATCCGACTGATGATAAGGAACATCTCATCATCTGGCATGTGCTCAAGGGCAAACTCGCGCTGTGCGATATACCTTGGATCGGTCTTGCGAAGAACGGCATGTCCAAAACCTGGAATGACCTTCCCTTCGTTCAGGGTCTTTTTCACATAATTGGCGATCTGCTCCTTACTTGGAAGTCCTCCACCAAGCTCATCACGCATGGCAAGTGTCCAACGGATCACCTCTTGGTTGGCAAGACCATGAAGAGGACCTGCAAGGCCGTTCATACCTGCCGCAAAGCTCAAGTAAGCATCACTCAAAGCAGAACCAACGAGATGGATGGTATGTGCGGACACATTTCCTCCTTCGTGATCTGCGTGAATGGTCATGTAAAGACGCATGAGTTCGCGGAACTCCTCGTTATCAAAACCTAACATATGCGCCATGTTTCCTGCCCAATCCAGTTTGGGATCCGGCTCGATGTGGTCACCGTTGTGATACATACGGCGGTAAATGTAGGCTGCGAGACGGGGAAGACGAGCGATCAGGTTCATCGAATCCTCGAACATGGGATCCCAATAATCCTTTTTGTTGATACCGGCACGATACGCTTTCTGAAATTCAGATTCGGTGCGAAGCGCCATGATTCCCGCCACGAATTGGGTCATAGGGTGAGCGTGTTGCGGAAGAGCATCGATCACCTTGAAAACATGGACAGGGACATTGCTTCTGCGTACCCAGTTATTGCTCAGTCGACGAACGTCATCCTCAGTTGGAAGTTCATTCATCAACATCAGGTAAAAGATCCCTTCTGGAAGGGGTTGATTCCCTCCGGGATACTTTGGAAGTTTTTCCTGAAGCTCTGGGATGGAGTATCCGCGGAAGCGAATTCCTTCTTCCGGATCCAATTTTGAGGTTTCGTAGATCAATGCCTGCATACCCCTCATACCTTGATACAATTGGCTAACCTTGATCTCTCCGATCACGTCATCGCCATGTTGTTCAAGGAATTCTCGGACCTCAACGACTGCGTCCTGAAGCTTTTCTAAAAACCGTTCTTTGATACGTTCCATCATTATCGGGAGATTTTCTTATTGGACAAACTTTAAATTCTTTCCAAGGAAAACACCAACATCACCCAACTCTTCCTCGATCCTCAACAATTGGTTGTATTTGGCCATGCGGTCGGAGCGAGAGGCCGATCCGGTCTTGATCTGACCGGTATTCAGGGCCACAGCCAGGTCGGCTATGGTACTATCTTCGGTTTCCCCACTTCGGTGGCTCATGACCGAGGTATATCCGTTCCTGTGAGCCAATGTGACGGTATTGATGGTCTCTGTCAGTGTTCCTATCTGGTTCACCTTCACAAGAACGGAATTGGCCACGTTCTGTTCGATACCTTGTTGAAGTCGCTCCTCGTTGGTCACAAAGAGGTCATCTCCCACAAGTTGAATTGAATTACCGAGCTTTTCGGTCAGAAGGGCCCATCCTTCCCAGTCGTCTTCGGCCAACCCATCCTCAATGCTCAGGATGGGATATTTTTCGGTCCAGGACTTCCAATAATCCACAAGTTCTGATGAGGACATCTTCATATCGCCGGATTTATGGAAATGATAAAGTCCGGTCTTGG
>JAJLJK010000315.1:0-4883 GCA_033844885.1 Bacteroidota bacterium
TATCCTATCCGGAAAGCCCATGATCTTTGGAGCGATATACAAATTCGAGGGTCAGGTATCTGTTTTCAATTATCAGGAAGGTCCTAGTTATCGATGCCTATTTCCCAATCCGGAAGACCATGAGAATACCCCGAATTGTTCCGATGTTGGAGTGCTGGGGGTCCTTCCGGGAATCATAGGTACCATGCAGGCCAATGAGGCCCTAAAGATCATCTTGAACTTGGGGGATGTCCTAAGCGGAAAGGTCCTGTATTACAATGCCCGAACAAGTAGTACCCATCAGTTTGACATCCGCCGAAAGGCGATTGAGATCGAAAAGGCACGAACACGAACTCTTAGGGAATTCTCCGAGGTCCATTGTTCGACCAACCATCGCATGATCTCCCTGTCTGAGATCGGAGATCCCTCTAACATACTTTGGGTAGATGTCAGGGAATTGGATGAAGAGCCACGATTGGAGCATCCAGAGATCATCTCTCTTCCCCTTTCAGGGATCCATCAGTCACTTTTGAATATGGATTCAAAAAAGATGATGATCCTTTTCTGTCAACGTGGTCAAAGGAGTAAAAAAGCATTGGACATTCTTCGCCAAAGAGGGTATCCAAATGTGTTCAGCTTAAAAGAAGGCGCTATTGAATTGTTCCAATACCTGAATATTCCCACGCATGAAGAACGATAAGATCAAGAACGTATTCCTGGAAGGACCCATCTCGCCGGATTTCATTGCTTCCTCTATCGCCAAGCATCAATCCAAGACAAGCATTGGAGCACATGATATTTTCTTGGGTCAAGTAAGAGGGGATGATGTTGACGGCCGGACTGTGATAGGGATCGAATACACTGCCTATCGCGAAATGGCAGATCCCATTTTCCATGCCATCCGCGAAAGCGCCTTTGATCGATTTGACCTCACTTGCCTGCACATTTACCACAGCCTGGGATTGGTTAGGACAGGAGAGATCTGTCTTTTCGTATTTGTATCATCCTCTCATCGAAAAGAAGCCTTCAGGGCACTGGAATTCCTGGTGGAGGAGATCAAGGCAAAGGCACCCGTATATGGAAAAGAGATCCTGGACGATGAATCCCACCAATGGAAATTGAATACCTAAGAATCCATAATAACCCATGATCGACATCACACATAAATCCAATACACTACGAACGGCCATTGCTCAGGCGGTCGTAAAGGTGAGTCACCCAGAGACCATTGAGGCTATCCATAAGGATCGGGTACCCAAGGGAAATGTCTTTGCCATGAGCAAAGCGGCTGGATTGTTAGGGGTTAAAAAGACTCCGGATCTTTTACCGGATTGCCATCCTTTGCCTATCGAATCAACGCAGATCGAGTTCGAGATCAAAGGTTTGGAGATCCTTGTGTTATGTCATGTCAGGACGATCTACAAGACCGGTGTCGAAGTGGAGGCCATGCATGGTGCAAGTGTGGTGGCCCTCAACATGTATGATATGCTCAAACCCATTGATAAGGGGATCGAGATCCAAAACATCAAACTTCTGGAGAAACACGGTGGAAAATCCTCTTTCAAGGATTCATTTCCTGATCCACTTCGAGCAGCGGTGATCGTATGTTCGGATACCATTTCCGCCGGTCAAAAGGAAGATCGTGCCGGGAAAGCCATTATAGAAAACCTGGAATCCAACGGGGTGATGGTCTCCGAATATTCGATCATTCCCGATGAACCTTTAGAGATCCAGAAAAAGGTAAAGCAACTGGTGAAGGAAGAAACCCATCTGGTCATATTTACCGGGGGAACAGGACTGTCCAAAAGAGATGTCACCCCCGAAACCCTTGAACCCCTTTTGGAACGACGGATCCCCGGGATCGAAGAGACGATCCGACGATATGGGCAGGAACGGATGCCTTATGCAATGCTTTCCAGAAGCGTGGCCGGAACTCTTGGGAAAACTTTAATACTGGCTCTTCCGGGATCGACCAATGGAGCTCGTGAATCCATAGAGGCTATATTCCCATCCGTTCTTCATCTATTCAAGATCTTCAAGGGTGCACGCCACGATCAATGAGTACCGATCACCCCATATTGACCGATCGCTTTGGTAGGGAACACACCTATCTCCGGATCTCTTTGACCGAACTATGTAATCTGCGTTGTACCTATTGCATGCCTGCAGAGGGGATCCCCCTTTCCCCCCGGGACCACATCATGAACTATGATGAGATCTACACCCTGGCGGAGCTTTTTGTCAAACACGGGGTCACAAAGATCCGATTGACCGGAGGAGAACCACTGGTTCGCAAGGACGTGGGAACACTGATCCGCAATCTGGCTAAACTTCCTGTAGAATTAGCATTAACGACCAATGGGGTCAATGTGGATCGATTTGTGGACCTTTTCCAGGAATGCCAAATAAAGAAACTCAATGTCAGTCTCGACACTCTTCGAAGGGATCGATTTCAGGAGATCACCCGCCGCGATCATTTCGACAAGGTCCTGGAAAACATTCACCTTCTTGTTGATCGAGGATTCAATGTTAAGGTCAATACGGTTTTGATCAAGGATTTCAATGAGGATGAGATCATTGATTTTATAGAATTGACCCGTAACCTCGCGGTTTCAGTTCGGTTCATTGAGTTCATGCCCTTTAATGGAAATCAATGGGATAAGAGCAAAATGGTGGGTCTCGAGGCCATAATGAAACAAGTGGAGCACAGGTTTAGGAAGGAAGACATTCTCCGGATCCCCGATGCGAAAAACGACACGACCAAAAACTATAGGATCCGCGACCACCTGGGTTCTTTCGGGATCATAAGCACAGTGACCAACCCTTTCTGTGATAGCTGTAATCGGCTACGCCTCACTGCAAACGGGCGCCTTAAAAACTGCTTGTTTTCTGCCACTGAGAATGATCTCTTGACCCCTCTTCGCCATGGAGAGGACATCGAGCCGATCATTCAAAAAGCGGTCATGGCCAAACACCGAATGAGAGGTGGCTTAAGTGATCAGGAGTCTTTCACTGACCCTGAGATCCACGGTCGGAACAGGAGCATGATCTCGATCGGTGGTTAGGAGGCAGCCATTTTGCCTTGTTTGTATTTACCCTTGCTCTTTCGGATCCGTACAGCCACCACCTTGTACTCTGGGCACATGGCCTCTGAGTCATGCACATCCCCGGTGATATTATTGATCATGATCTCCGGAAAGTGGAAAGTGGTGCTTAGTATCCCCGGTTTGACCTCATCCGTGATCCTTGCCTGAACATCGACCTTTCCTCGAGGAGATTCGACACATACGTATTCACCATCCTTGATGAGGTGTTTCTCCGCATCCTCAGGATGTATCATCAGATAATCCTCACCTAAGAGCTTTTCATTGGCAGTACGGCGGGTCATCGCCCCACAGTTGTAATGTTCCAGTTCTCGATTGGTGGTCAGGATATATGGGAATTCCTTGGCATGGCTGGTCAACTCACGGGTCTCTTCCCAGGGATGGAACTCAAAGTACCCCTTCCCGCGATTGAATTGTTCGGTATGTAGGATCTTGGTATCCTTTCCGTCTGGAGATACAGGCCATTGTAACCCATTTTTCCCCAATCGATCCCAGCGGATCCCGGCAAAGAAGGGTACGATCTGCGAGATCTCCTCCAACATTCCATCCGGCGTATAATCGGGTTGGGGATACCCCATGCGGTTCATGATGTCAACGATGATCTGGCCATCGGGTTTAGAGCCAGGATAGGGTTCAACGACCTGATGGACGGCCTGAACGCGACGCTCCCCATTGGTGAATGTCCCGCTCTTTTCGAGGAAGGAGGCGCCCGGCAGGATCACATCCGCATACTTGGCGGTCTCGGTCATGAACAACTCTTGAACGATCACCAGATCGGTGGATTCAAGAGCCTTGATCACCTTTTGGGTATTCGGATCCGTCTGCACTACATCTTCGCCGATGATCCAAATGGCTTTGAGCTTACCGGCAATGGCTGCATCGAACATCTCTGGGATCTTGAATCCGATATGGGATGGGACCTCGACACCGTAAAACTCATTGTATCGTTTGTTGACCGAAGGATCGGTCACATCCAGGTATCCGGCTCCCTGATGGGGTTGCACGCCCATGTCCGCAGAACCTTGAACATTATTCTGCCCACGAAGCGGATTCACCCCTACCCCTTTACGGCCGATATTCCCGGTCATCATGGCCAGGTCGGCAATCTGCATCACCGTGAATGTTCCTTGTGAATGTTCTGTAACCCCTAAACCGTGAAAGGACATGGCATTAGGCGCCGTGGCATAGGCAATGGCGGCCTCTCGAACCAATTCCCTGCTCAATCCTGACACTTCTTCCATCTTGTCGAGATCCATCGAAAGGATCTCTGTTTTGAATTCATCGTATCCCTCGGTCCTGTTAGAAATGAAGTCTTCGTTCACTAATCCCTCGGTCATGATGTAGTACATCATCATATTAAGCACCGCCACATTGGTTCCTGGTCGAAGAGGAAGGTGATACGTAGCATATTTGGCCAATTCGGTCCTCCGGGGATCGATCACGATCGAAACATTCCCCGACTTCATAGCGAACTGTTTGAGCTTTGCCCCGGTAACCGGGTGGGCATCAGTGGGATTGGCCCCGATCACCATGATGCAATTGGTGTGCTTCAGGTCCTCGATCGAGTTGGTCGCTGCGCCGGTCCCATAGGTACGTTGCATTCCCAATGCTGTTGGTGAATGGCACACTCTTGCACAACCATCAATGTTGTTGGTCTGGATAACGGCCCTGAAGAATTTCTGCATGAGATAATTCTCCTCATTCGTGCAGCGCGAGGAGGAAATCCCAGCAAGGGAATCCGGACCGAATTCATTCTTGTAAGTTGTGAATCGATCGGTGATAAAATCATAGACCTCATCC
>JAJLJK010000316.1:0-1105 GCA_033844885.1 Bacteroidota bacterium
TGTCTGTTCATTTCCGCTGGTCCTACCTTCCTTTACAAGCCGATCGATCAGCTCCCGGTATTGCTGGTAGGTCATGGAATTCGATAGGTTGTCCTTAGTGACCATTATGATTGTTATTTCAGTTCCTTTTGACGAACCGTGCACTAATTCCTTTCAAAGGGAATTTGGCTTGGTTCGCGACAAAGGTCCAAACATGTCCGTAAGTATTATGTAACCCATGTCCCATAAAAAAGGTCGCCAAGTAGGCGACCTTTTGAGATCTAATGTGATCTTGGATCACTTCTTCTCGAATTCAAGAATGGTCTTGCGGATAATGGAAATGCAATCCAGGAGTTGTTCTTCGGTCATGACCAATGGAGGAGCGAACCGAATGATATTCCCGTGCGTGGGTTTGGCCAGAAGACCATTTTCTTTCAGCTTGACACAAATATCCCATGCGGTCGAAGACTCAGGACTATCATTGATGAGAATGGCGTTCAACAGGCCTTTACCCCGGACCTTCTTCACGAGATCACTTTCCTGAATGATCTTTTCCATCTCTGACCGGAATAGGTCTCCGAGGTTCCTTGCGTTTTGGGCCAGTTCCTCATCGCGGATCACCTCAAGGGCCTCCTGAGCGACCTTGGCAGCGATCGGGTTCCCTCCAAAGGTAGAACCGTGTTGCCCTGGTTTGATCACCATCATGACCTCGTCATCAGCCAAAACCGCTGAAACTGGGTAAACTCCACCAGATATGGCCTTTCCGAGGATCAAGATATCAGGTTTTACGTAAGAGGATTGACGTTCACAATGTCCCTGACAGGTACAGTCTCCACAGACGGCCAGAAGACTACCGGTACGGGCAATTCCGGTTTGGACCTCATCTGCCATGAAAAGGATATCCCGCTCTTTACAAAGTGCATGGGCTTTTCTTACATATTCTGAATCAGGAACGTTCACTCCAGCCTCGCCCTGGATCGGTTCGACCAAAAAACCGACCACGTTGGGTTCGTTCAGAGCCTTTTCAAGAGCATCCAGATCATTATATGGGATGGAAATGAATCCTGGAGTATATGGACCAAAGTTCTTTCTGGCATCCGGGTCGGAGCTGAAGGAAATGATTGTG
>JAJLJK010000317.1:0-1373 GCA_033844885.1 Bacteroidota bacterium
CGGTAAAATGAATCTCGCCCATTTATCCCATGTGATTCCGGCCAGTGCCAGGATGGCCATCAAGGCACCATTTGTGGGAATGATCATGTCCATCATCACTGCGCCATATTGAAACGCAAGCACGCATACCTGGCGTGATAACCCCATTAGATCACTCAACGGAACCAGTACGGGCATAGTGAGAGCCGCCTGACCTGAATAGCTGGGAACAGGGAAATGCAATAGGGATTGAGCCACCATCATCAGGGATGCGGCCATTCCGTTGGGAAGGTATTTCAATGGGGTGAACAACCCATGAATGATCGTATCGATGACCATGGCCTTTTCCAGGATCAAGGAGATACTACTTGCCATTCCGAGGATCACTCCTGCAAAGATCATCTCCTTGAATCCATCCACATAGGCAGATGTGGCTCCATTGAGCCCCAATCCACCCACTAATCCTGCCAGGATACCCAACACGAAGAATTCGGCGGACATCTCGTTAAAACCCCATCCCCAACGAAGGATCCCAAAGACCAATAAAAGGAACCCACCCGCGGTCATTGCCAGAATGAGAGCACTTCTTTTAGGGATCATCCGGAACTCCATGTCCTCTTCTTCAGAGGTAATCAAGCGATGCTTTCTCGACACTCTGGTTAACCAAATTATCCAAACGAGGAACCCAATTAATAGGCCCATCATTCGAAAGGAAGATCCCGAAAGGTAAGGGAGCCCCGCCAGATCCTGAGCTATGGCAACAGCAAATGGATTAATGGGACTCATTGAGGAGCCAACCACTGCAGATCCCATGCTCACAGCTACAAGAATAAAAGGGTCGAATCCCAATCTTCGGGTGAAGAAAAGAAGCACGGGAACCAAAGCGATGATCTCCTCCTGCAGTCCATTCAAGGCTCCTCCAAGTGCAAACAAAAAAGCAACCAACCACAACCCCAATCCTTCCCGACCTTGAAGGAGATGGGTTAATAGTAAAACCCCGTCCTTGAGAGCTCCGGTTCTTTCGATCACATAGAAGGCGCCGCCAATTAAAAGGATCAGGACAATGATGTCTGAACGAGAAATGATGCCCTCAGGGATGCTAAGAAGGATATCAAAAACAGTGAAATCAGGCCCGGGAACCCATGTGAAGGATCCGGGAATCACTGTTTCCACTCCCAAAGCAGGGTCATAGGCGCGGAGGTAGACTCCGCTTGGAAGAAAAAAAGCCATCAGACCGGAGAACAAAATGAAGGCGATCATGATGACCAAAGCGTTGGGAAACCTCTTCACAGGCCTTGGTTATTTTTCTCAATGTACATCTTATTCACTCCATTTTCCGAAATTCCCCAAGCAAATCAATCGAATGGAAAAGGTCAATATCCAAGATAAATTCA
>JAJLJK010000318.1:0-1434 GCA_033844885.1 Bacteroidota bacterium
AGTCTGTAGGTGAAATCCCATTCATCTGAAATGATCCAGGATAGATAGGCATTCCCCATGATCCTGTTGACATTGGATTCGAAGGGATTTTCGTAAGCCGTATAGTAAGGGTTGTCATAAACCACATAATAGGTCTTTTGGAACCCTTGGGCATTGTAGTAATCAGAAAGATCATAACTCGGAGGAGTCCGGGTCAGACCCAGCATGATACCCGCCAAGTTGGAACCATTCTGAGGAGCCAACTGATCAGAATTGATAAAGTTGGCGGTTGCCCCGACCTTTACCTTTTCACTCAATTTGGTATCGGCCGTCAGACGCACAGAGGTACGGTTGAATTCTGAATTGGGAACGATTCCAGACTGACGGAGATCCGCAACGGAGAGTCGGAATGAAGAACGGTCACTTCCACCGGTCACCTCCACGCTATTATTGTAGGCAACTCCATTGCGGAAGAATTCATCAATATTATCATAGGACTGAAGGCTTGGATCTGAACTGATCCTCGGACCCCAGCTCAAGGGAGTACCAAATGCAATATCATCATCGGTAAGGCCAATTCCGTCAGGACCTGGGTCAGCAGGACCAACAAATTGTGGATTCCCATTGGCATCCCAATCTCCTGCTGCATAGGTGGTATGAAGATCAGGCATCTTATTCACCTGAGAGATCTCCACACTTGAAGATACCTTCACGCCTAATCCCTTCTTACCGAGTTTACCTCTCTTGGTGGTATAAATGATCGCTCCATTACCGGCTCTTTGACCGTAAAGTGCCGCCGCAGCAGGACCTTTCAGGACGGTCACCGACTCGATATCATCTGGATTGATATCAATGGCCCGGTTGGAGTTATTCACCCCTTGAAGATTCTCATTAAAGGGATAATCACGCGGGCTGGACTGGTAGGTGGTGTTGTCAATGGGCACACCATCGATCACGATCAGTGGCTGGTTCTCACCGGTGATGGTGGAAGCACCACGGATCAGGATCCGGCTGGAAGCACCAGGAGTACCTCCGGATCCGATGACCTGAACACCCGGAGCTTTAGCAGCCAAAGACTGGATCACGTTCTGCTCTCCCGTCTTTTTTATGTCTTCCCCTCCAAGGTTGGTCACAGCGTATCCTAACGAGCGCTTTTCCTTCGAAACACCCAAAGCGGTCACGACGACTTCCTCGAGTTGGGTTTCATCCATGTCCATGTTCACCACCAGAAAGTCGCTGTTGCCCGCAGGAACCTCTTTGGTCTTCATTCCCATGGAAGAAAATACCAGAACCGGATTCTCCGAAGCCACTTGCAAGTCGAATTTCCCATCGAAGTTGGTGACCGTCGCATTGTTGGTCCCCTTCTCCTTTACGGCAACTCCCGGTAGCGGCTCCCCGGATTGCGCTGCTTTGACCACCCCTGATATCGTCTTCTGTGCCATCACAGAAAAACTG
>JAJLJK010000319.1:0-5521 GCA_033844885.1 Bacteroidota bacterium
ATAACGGCCCTGAAGAATTTCTGCATGAGATAATTCTCCTCATTCGTGCAGCGCGAGGAGGAAATCCCAGCAAGGGAATCCGGACCGAATTCATTCTTGTAAGTTGTGAATCGATCGGTGATAAAATCATAGACCTCATCCCAGGTTACCCTTTCGAATTGCCCATTTCGCTTGATCATAGGTGAGTCAAGGCGATCCGGATGGTCATAGAATTTAAAGGCATATCGACCTTTCAGACATGTATGTCCCTGATTCACTTCCGCATCGTAAGGTGCACGTATGCTAAGGATCTCTCCATTGGAAGACGAAACCTCGAGGTTGCATCCCACCCCGCAATACGTACAGATCGTTCGGGTCTTTTCGGTCGCTCGTATGGCCTTTGACTGATAGACATCTGAAATGGCCGAAGTGGGACAGGCTTGTGCACAAGCACCACAGCTCACACAATCTGAATCAAAGAAGGTTTGATCATGTCCCTTCACGATATGCGAATCAAATCCCCTGCCTGCCATGCTGAGTACGAACTGACCCTGAACCTCATCGCAGGCCCTCACGCATCGATAGCAATTGATGCATTTCGAAAGGTCGGAGGTCATGTAGGGATGACTCAGATCCTTTTGACGATCCAGGTGAGTCTCACCACTTGGATACCGTACCTCACGAATCCCGACCTGTGCAGCCACGCTTTGAAGCTCGCAATTCCCATTGACCTCACAGGTGAGGCAGTCCAATGGATGATCGGTCAGGACGAGTTCCAGTATGTTCTTACGCAGATCTTTCACCTCGGGAGTGCTGGTGAAGAGATACTGTCCTTCAGCAACAGGACTATGGCAGGAAGCCATGGTTCGCTTAGGTCCCTCTTTTTCGAGGGCCACCTCTATGCTACAGACCCTGCATGACCCGAAAGGGTCAAGATTGGGTGCATCACAAAGGGTTGGAACCAGATCCTTGCCCCGGTGTCTCCGGATGAAATTCAGCATGGTCTCCCCTTCCTGAATCTCGTATTCGCGATTATCGATATAGGCCGTTTTCAAAACTTCTCTATTTGAAATAGGGATTCAGTTCTTCTTCAAAATATTGCATGGCGTTACGAATGGGCAGTGGAATACCCCCTCCATGGGCACAGAGGGAACCATTCTGGAGGGTGGTCAACAGGTCTCCAAAAAGGGAACGATCGATCTTATACCCCTCATTCAATGCTTTTCGGGTCATCTCATGTCCTCGTTTGGTCCCTAGCCGGCAGGGGAAACACTTTCCACAACTTTCATAGGCAGCAAAATCAAAGAGATGCTCCATGTAGCTTATCATGGGCATCTCCTCCGGAATACTGACGACGGAGGCGTGACCCAGGAGGAATCCTCCATTCTTAAAGGATTCAAAATCCAGAGTAAGGTCATGGATCTTCGAAACAGGAACGATCCCGCCCAACGGACCACCGATCTGCAATGCCTTTACAGGTTTTCTAAATCCACCACCAAGTCTGTAGATCACCGTTTCCATGGGCGTCCCCATCTCTACCTCATAGAGACCGGGGTTATGAAATAGGCCATCAAGACATACCAATTTGGTGCCTGAGGAGCGCTCGGTTCCTATGCCCTTCCAGGCTGCCCCTCCTTCAGAAATAATGAAATGAAGCGCTGCAAGGGTCTCAACATTATTGACGGTGGTGGGCTTATTGAACAATCCCTTTTGCGCTGGGAAAGGCGGACGGACACGAACTTCGGGCCTTTGTCCTTCGATCGAATTGATCAGAGCTGTCTCCTCTCCACATATATAGGCTCCTTGAGCCTGAATGATCTTAAATTGGAAATTGAAGGAACTTCCAAGGATATTCTCTCCGATCAGGCCTCTCAGCCTTAGCTCTTCGATCGCATTCTGAACGATCTCGATCGCTTCGGGATATTCTGCCCTGATGTATAGAATGCCATGCGTCGCTTTTGTCACATAGCCGGCGATCAGCATTCCAAAAAGAACTGAATGAGGTTGTTGCTCAAGAAGATACCGATCCGAATAAGCTCCAGGATCCCCTTCATCAGCATTGCAGATGATGAACTTGACCTCGCTTTCTTCCTTCCTACAGAAATCGAGTTTCGTTCCTATTGGGAATCCGGCACCTCCACGTCCCCTCAATCCAGAGATCTTGATCTCCTCCAATACATCCAGCGGATCCTTTTTCAAGGCATCAACAAAGGGTTGATAATGGATCTCAATAGGATTCATCGGTCGGGTGAGGATTGCTTTACCTGAGGCTTTTACGGTGTAGGAATCCGTTTGGCTTTCCTTCCCATTGGCAAGAACATCGGACAGGTCATTCAATGCATCCCCAGAATAATTTCGTCCCTGATAATGGAATGCGCTATTTTCATGACAGCGTCCAAGACAGGTCATATGGCCTATTTCATCTTGCTTAAAGTGCGCTCCAAGTCTTTCTATGACTTCGGGTTGAGTTCCGGCACAAAGGCATGCTGAACCGTTGCAGACATAGACCTTTTTTCCCTTGTTCTCAGGCTTTAAAAAATCATAGAAGGTAGTGGTTCCATAAGTATTGGCCTTCCCGATAAGGAACTCATCGGCCAACTCATCCAAGGTCGCTTTATCGATCGTGCCTTCGGGTTTAGCAAGCTTGCCCATTTTGTCAAAGAGGCTTTCCTCAACAGGTTTCCGACCCAATAATTCACTCAGGTTCTCGGACATCTCAACTGGCTTTTGAATTCATGTTCTCCGTTCTTTGAATACGCTCGGGGTGAGCATAGCAGGTAGTACGAACCCCTCGACTGAAGGCAAGAAGTGTCAAACCCAATTCCTTGGCAAAATCCACTGCCAGAGAGGAAGGAGCTGATACAGCTGCCAATATGGGTATCCGGGCCTTGAAGCATTTGATGACGATCTCGTAGGATATCCGTCCACTGACAGTCATGATCCTGGCTTTCGAAAGATTCCCGTCCAGCAACAACTGTCCCACCACTTTATCCACCGCATTGTGTCGACCAATATCCTCCATTGAGCAGAGTATTTCCCCGCTCTCAGAAAATGCGGCTGCAGCATGGGATCCTCCAGAACGTTCGAACTGAAGTTGAGATTCCCTCATTTTATCAAATAGCCCCTTGATCGCCTCGATGTTCAGCGGTTCGTTCTCCTGGATCTTCTCTCCATCAAAGGTGAGATCGCTCAGCTCGGTCTTTCCACAGATTCCACAAGAGGAAACCGAAAGAAGACTTCTACTATTTGAATATCCCTCTCCTAGCTTATCGGTCGGAATGGAGCAATTGACCACACGAACGATCCCATTCTGGTTTTCTTCAAGAATGCTCATTTCCGGATGGAACTGGATATCACCTATGATATCCTCGGCATGCAGAAGCCCTCTGACCATGGCCTTATCCTCACCCGGAGTGCGCATGGATACGGTAAATGGCCGCTCGTTGATGTTTATCTGTATGGCCGCTTCTTCGGTAAGAGGATCGACCGTCCTTTCGGGGATACCCTCTATGAATAATATGCCTTCGTAATTCTTGGTGGCCATTGAGCCGAATGTGTTGATTCGCGTAAAAGACCCTACACCTCAACTACCTGAATGGCCAAGGTCTGGGATCCTCCTTTCTACCTGTGGAAAGGTAAGAAATTCGATGTGAGCGGTTCTATGAGGCATGTCATGCAAAATAGGCTATCCGAAGAAAAAAATGAAAAGGCCTAAATTGGGCTTCCTACCAATCAACTTCCTGCCAATATTCCATCCACCCATGAATTCATCCTCCTCTCGTCCAGCTCTCATCGCTGGCTGGTCCATTATTCTGATGGCGGTCGCTGCCGGATTTGCCTATGGTTATGTTTGGCCCCTTTTTCAGGAAGGGCCGCAGTCTCTTGACTGGATCGGAAAACAGCAACAGAAAACCTTGTTCTTTTCCTCTATCGGTGCATGGCTACTGATCCTGATCCTGGATGTGATCGTCAGCATTGCTGTCTATCAATTCTTCCGAAGGCTCAATCAAAGAATTGCGGCATTTACTGCGGCCACCCGATTGCTATACAGCTTTTTTCTCATTTTGGGGATCATTGATCTCATCAACGGAGCGGAAGCATTGGAGGTCTCCGATGGCTCCTCCATTTTCCGATCTTCTCTTGCCGGTTTCGAATATTACTGGTCCCTTGGATTGATCGCCTTTGGATTTCATTTGGCAGGTCTGGGATGGCTTGTTTCAAGACCAAAATGGTTGAAGTTTCTCCTATATATCGCCGCTATTGGATATCTGTTGGTTCATGGTGGATCGGCACTTTTTCCATCAAAAGAGGAAACGATCGGATCCATGGAGGCCATCCTCTCAATCCCCATGGCTGCTGGAGAACTCATTTTGGCCTTCTTTTTCCTCCTTCGTCCTGAAAAATTACGCACTCAAAATGGGATGAAATGAAAGTGCTAAAACGGATCCTAATTATTCTGAGTTCGGTCCTGACCCTGTTGGCCATAGTCATTCTTGTCCTTTTTTGGATCAATGATTCTCAACTGGAATACCTCTCATATCAAAATGAGGGCAGATCCTATTTGATCCGTCATGCGAATATCATCCCGATGGATCGGGATACGATCCTGCGAAACCATGATCTTTTGATCCAGGATGGACGGATTGAACGGATCGGTAAGGAGCTTGAGTCCAATGGTATTCCCGTGGTAGAAACAAATGGAGCTTACCTGTTGCCTGGCTTGATCGATATGCACGTTCACCTTTGGGATCGATATGAACTTGGCCTTTACCTGCGACACGGTGTCACCAGTATTCGAAACCTTTGGGGGCAACCCTTCCATTTAAGGGTGAAGGATGAATTGGTTAAGGGGAAGATCCTTGGCCCCAACTTATTCACCTCAGGTCCAAAACTGAGTGGTCCATCGAATTCGACACCTGACAACAAGCCGGTTCTCACGGCCGAGGAGGCTCGAAAACTATTGAAAGACTATAAGGCCCGAGGGTATGATTTCATTAAGACCTACAACGGGATGACCGAGTCGGTCTTTGAGGCCGTCCTTGAAGAGTCAAGGAACCTTGGTTTTGACGTGGTCTGTCACCCTACCGCATTGATCGATTATGATTCTCATTTTCAGGTTCCGGTGAGAAGCATCGAGCATGCGGAGGATATTGTCCAGCAACCTTTGGAATACCACCTGGACACCTTGAGACTAAAAGAGGTGGTTGATACTTATGCCGCTCATCCGGATATTCCCATTTGTCCGACCCTAGTGGTTTTTCACAACATTTCGAGATTGATCCTGGAGGATTCCATCCTGAATGATCCCAAAATCCAGGGGTTGAATCCCTTGATCCGACTGGTAGACTCCAAAGCGCAATTCGATCGGTGGCAAGGATCCCTTTCTTATGACCCGGATATCGGAATGAAGATCCTGGATCAACACGCATTCCATTTACTGGCGATAAAAAAGATCCACGATGCTGGGGGGACGATCATTTGCGGTACCGATGCCGGGATCGGAATTACCCTTCCCGGATCCTCGCTCCATCAGGAACTGGCT
>JAJLJK010000320.1:0-8920 GCA_033844885.1 Bacteroidota bacterium
TCACTGGCCACTACACTTTCTGTTCCTCGATTCTCGGCCGCGATCTCCCCTGCTCTACCATGGATGTAAACTCCCAATCGAGCTGCATCGATGGCTTCGTAACCTCTGGCCATGAAACTGGTGATCATCCCGGTAAGGACATCCCCGCTTCCGGCTGTAGCCATGGCCGGGTGACCGGATGAATTGAAGTGAATGTATCCGTATGGGTCCGCGATGGCCGTGTAAGGACCCTTCAAAACCACTATGGTTCGGGAGGTCTCTGCAACCTTGATCAGGGTCTCCAGGGTCTCGAAACCTCGGGTCTCTACCCCGGTAAGTCGTCGGAATTCGCCAATATGTGGAGTTAGAATACTATTTCGAGGGATCATATCGATCAATTCTCGATGTTCGGCGATGAGGTTAAGGGCATCTGCATCAAGGACAACCGGTTCTTTATGATCCTTGAAAAAGCCCTGCAGGGCACTTCGGGTAGCATAATTGACCCCGATCCCCGGCCCGATTCCTACCGCCTGAAACCCTTCCGGGGGTCTCATCTCCGTGATCATCTTCTCGTTTCGATCCGGGATCACCATGGCCTCAGGAACCGCAGTTTGAAGGATATTCAACCCTTTCTCCGGGATATGAACGGTCAAAAGACCCGCTCCGGAACGCAAGAAAGCCCTGGAGGCAAGAACACAGGCTCCAAATTTCCCATAGCTTCCTGCCACGATCAATCCATGGCCCATCTGGTTCTTGAAGGCAAATTTGTTCCGATGTTTCAAAAGGGGTCTCAGGTCCTCAGCACTCGTAAAGAAATACTTGGAATCAACCTCCTCAAAGAACTTCGTTGAGATCCCGATCTTGAGGACGATGACCTCGCCACATAATTCACCCGTTTCCGGTAGAAGGAAAGAGATCTTGGGCACTTGAAATGTAAGGGTATGATCCGCACGGGCCACTTTGGAGAGGTCATTCTCTTCGTTGCTGTCACCAAAAAGGCCGGTTGGAATATCAATGGCGATCTTCCGGTTGGGAAGTTCATTCCAGTATTCGGTGAATTCTGCTACGAGGCTCTTTACCACCGATCGCAATCCGCTGCCAAGCACAGCATCCACCAAAATAGCATCTTGGGGAACCTCTGGAAACACATCCGTTAGAATGATGTGCTCCGGATCATAACCTGTCTTTTTTAGTCGCTCAAGGTTATGTTTCCAATCATCGCTGGAATGGTCTGTATGTTCTAAAATGAGTACCCGAACCTTCCGTCCTGATCCACGAAGTAAACGCGCCAAAGCCAATCCGTCCCCACCATTGTTTCCCCTTCCACAAAAGATTACAAAGGGGGCATTGCCCCGAAACCGCTTTGTGACCCATTCAAAACACTGGGTGGCGGCTCTTTCCATCAACTCTAGCGAAGGAACCCCCTCTTCTTCGATGGTAAATCTATCGGCTTCCCTTAACTGACTGACGGATAATATCTTCATGGATGGTCAGAACTTGTGGTATCAACATTTTTTCACCCCCGTTGTCAATGATGTAATCTGCCAGGGGGATCTTCTTTTCATCAGGCCATTGTCCGGAGATACGGGAGCGAACCTCTTTTTCATTAGCATCATCCCGGTCGACAACCCTTTGTACGCGAATAGATTCTGGCGCTGTGACCAGAATGGTTTTTTCAAAGGTATGATAAGCACCTGTCTCGAAAAGGATGGCGGCCTCATTAATCACATAAGGCGCTTTACTTTCAGACGCCCATTGCACGAATTTCCTACGGACTGCGGGATGGATCAATTCATTCACCCGATTTCGCTCTTTCTCATCCTGAAAGATGATCGAAGCCAGTAGTTTCCGGTCGAGTCCCTGATCTGTATAGATCTCCTTTCCGTACCAGGTCGAAAGGGTTTGGCGGATGTGCGGATCATTGTCGGTCAGTTCGCGTGCCTCTCTATCTGAATAGAACACAGGAACTCCCAATTGTTCAAAAATGCGAGCTACGGTGGTTTTTCCACTACCAATGCCTCCGGTAAGTCCTACAGTGAACATGATCAAAGAGGTGTGATGAGAAAGTCGACTTTTTTGGGTTGCCATGAGATCACCTGAACATCTTTCGGCACCCGGGTCAATTGCAGGAAAAGATTGTTATTCTTCTGTTTTCTGATATCTGCCGTTACCTCGAAATCATGCGGCTTGACGTTCTTCAGGACAGAAATGGGCGCATTGTAGGTAATGGTGACCGTCTTTGGAAAAAGTCGAACCATGGACCGTTCGGGGATAAAGACCACATCGATGGGAACGTTGATGGTTCCCTCTGAAAATGCCTCGGCAAGGATCGAGAAATGAACAGAATGGGTGTCTACTTGCCACTCTGGCCTATCATTCCACTGCAAGCCTATGACTCCCTCTTCTGCACCGGTAATGGCATTTCGCGTGATCAATTGGGTCTTAACGTGATCCAGAGTATCCATCCACGCTATGGGTCCCCAGATGGTCACCGAATCGGGTGAAAGCTGAATGGGGCCACGTTGGCGGAAGGGAGGTTGGAAATTCAGTTTGGTAATGGGCTTCACGGGAACACGACGATAGACCCTTGGGCTCAAAAAGAAATGCAATGAATCGGGTTGAACCCCTTCGATCCGTATATCGCCTCCGATCTTCTCGGCAAGGTCCATACGAAAGGCCTCAGTGGGCCAGGAGACCCTCTTTCCATTCTCCAGATTCTTTCCGGGCAATTCTCCCAGGTCTATCGAAACCGGATCCAATCCGAACATTGAGAAACGGAGCAGGGAAAAGCCAGGGCCTGTGATGGTGGCATCGAGTGTTCGTTGGTCCTGATCTACCAGCATCCATTGAGATGATGGAGAGTGTGCTTCTACAGGGACTGAGATGCGGATGGAATATCCGTCCCTAGATAGTTTGATCAGAAGCCAAAAAAGGAAAGTGACGAATATGAATGCCGTGCGGGTCAGCAGGCTTTTATTCCTGGCGATTCGCTGAAAGCGATTCATCTTCTTTTCACTCTGTCCTTCCATAGAAGAAAAAACGGGCCTCAGGGGCCCGTTTCAATTTAACTTTTCTTTTCGTCCTTTCCAGCTCCCGGTTGATACTGGGCGCTCAGTTCTTTGCTGACCGCCGACCTTTCGACCTTCAGTCTGGAATTTTCCGATTCGATGATCAGGTAATTGTCCTTTACCTCGAGGATCTTTCCGTGGATCCCACTGGTAGTGACAATTCGATTTCCCTTTTCGATCTCATTGCGGAATTTATTTTCCTCCTTTTGTTTCTTCATCTGCGGGCGAAAGAAGAAAAGATACATCACCAGGATGATCAGGAGAAAGGGAAGCAGGCTGGTCAGGGCGTTACCTTGTCCACCGGCCTGGAGGAGAATGTCGAGATAGAGCATGATTATTCAGTTTCGGCACCGCCAACCACCGTAGAGGTGATCTTGAGAACCTTGGTATTAGGTACAGTATTGGCAGTGAGGGTCACTTGTTTGTCCTGCTGACCTGAACGGCCGGCACTATTGAATGAAACGCGGATCTCTCCTTTATCCCCGGGAGCGATCGGCTCGTTCGGCCATTGTGGAACCGTACATCCACAACTTCCACGGGCATTGGAGATGATCAAAGGAGAATCACCGGTATTGGTGAATACGAAAATGTGTTCAACCACCTTACCTTCCTGGATCTCACCGAAATCGTGGAACTCCTCCTCAAAAGAGAATTCGGGGGTTCCTTCCTGCGATACCATTTCCTGAGCAGGGGTTGATGGAGAGGCATCCATAGCAGCCTCATTTCCATTCTTGATCTTGTCAGCTGCGTTTTCGCAAGAAGCGAAAGCAACCATCGCGAAACTCAATAAACTAATCTTTATGATCTTCATTTAGGGAATGATTTTTTGTCAAACGCTCAAAGATATACATTATAGCAAGCCCCGGCCAACCTTTTGTATCCGGTTTTCACCTTCCAATTGACTGACGAGACGATCGAGAACTCCGTTGATGAATTGGCTACTTTTTGGGGTGCTGTAGAGTTTTCCAAGATCGATATACTCATTCAAGGTGACCTTCACGGGGATCTCCTGAAATCCGGTGAGCTCCGCCAGCGCCATCTTCATCATGATGATATCCGCCATAGCGATCCGATCGGTCTCCCAGTTTCTGGTCTTTTCCGAGATCATATTTTCGAATTCCTCATCTCCGGAGATCACTTTGCGGAACAACAGACCCGGAAAGCCACGATCTTCGTCATCATTGAAGAGGGAAGGCAACTTGAATTCGGCATCGGAATCCTCATTGAGTGCTTTGAGGGTCTTTACCACCATCATTTGGGCAGGCTCCAGGTCATCGGCCCATTGAATATCCATGTCCTCGTAGAGTTGGTGGATGGTTTCATTTTGAGCGATGTATTTCCCGTAGATATACTTGACCATTGACTTATGGTCCTTGTATGCCGGTTCAGATCCCCCCATGTATCGGGCGAAACGATCATCGTTCTTCCGAATGGACTGATAGATCTTGAAAAAGGTGTCCTTGTAATCTCTCCAACTGATCTTTTGGCCCTCAAATTTTTCAGTCAGGTCCTTGTTGATAAGCAGTTGACGGAAAACGGGGTTGTCTACAAAACGGGTATTGGGATGGATGTCCTCCTGCGATGGAAGGTGTTTTCGTCTGGACTTTTCGATCACTTCCAATGCCTGTTCATGGATCTCCAAAAGTGCCTTTAGATCATGAAGATAGAGGCGATAGATGCCCCCGACATTGGCTTGCAATCGCTTCAAGGCCTTGGCCAGGTCGCGATCCTCCGCTGAATAATAGGCATAGAGTGCCTGGAAAACCTTGATCCGTAATTGCCTTCTTGTGAGCATGGAAAATGATCGTGTTAAAGAACGTATGAAAGGGGAGGTCAATCCTCCCCTTGAAATGGTCTGTTGGTCTTATTGTTATTTACGGGCCTGATCGATGCGCTCCTGAGCCCGACGAAGGGCCGCCTGGTGGGTGGTGATTCCCTCTTTTTTAGATAGCTGAAGGGTATCCAGAGTGGTATCATAGATATTTTCAGTTCGACGGAGTGCCTCGGAACGATCGTATTTGGCAATCTCAGAATATACATTGATCAAACCACCGGCATTGATCAGGAAGTCCGGGGCATAGATGATCCCGCGGTCGCGGAGCATATTTCCATGGCGGAGTTCATCGGCCAATTGGTTATTGGCAGCACCGGCAACGATCCCAGCTTTCAGGGCCGGAATGGTGTCATCATTCAATGTCGCACCAAGGGCACAAGGTGCATAGATGTCCATATCAATTCCGTAGATGTCCGAATCCCGAACAATAGTCGCATTGTATTGAGAGGCTACGCGCTCCAGAGTATCATCATGGATGTCAATGATCATGACCTTTGCACCTGCATCTGATAGATGCTTGACAAGGGTCTCACCGACATGGCCTACACCTTGCACAAGTACTTTCTTGCCCGTGAGATCATCCGATCCCCACTTATAACGGGCAGAAGCTTTCATTCCCATGAACACACCATAGGCGGTGACAGGAGAAGGATCTCCGCTCCCACCCATGCTTTCGGGGATTCCGGTCACATGGTCGGTCTGTCCTTTGACGATCTCCATGTCATGGGTATTGATCCCCACATCCTCAGCGGTAATGTAGCGTCCACTCAGACTATCCACGAACTTGCCAAACCGGGCCATCAGTGCATCGGTCTTGTCCTTTCGGGAATCACCGATGATCACCGCTTTACCTCCTCCCAGGTTTAATCCAGAGATCGAAGCCTTGAAGGTCATCCCGCGACTCAGGCGCAGAACATCGCGAATGGCATCCTGCTCATTGGCATAGTTCCACATTCTGGTTCCGCCGAGAGCAGGACCGAGAACGGTGCTGTGAATTCCAATGATCGCGCGAAGGCCGGTTTCCTCATCATGACAGAAAACGATCTGTTCATGTCCCTTGAAGGAGATACTGGAGAATACTCCCTCTTCCCTGGCCTGCTCAAGTACTTCGTTGATTGACATGGGATTTACATTGTGATTTCGCCAGAAGGCATTGAATGTTGTAACTTTGAACCAATTTCACGGGGGAAACGTTCCCCTTTGAAAGGCGGCGCAAAGGTAGCCTTTTTTCCGAAATTCAGTCTTAGTCCAGTACACTGATGAGATCCCTTCTCCACCTTAATAAGTACTTCTGGAAATACAAGTGGCACCTGCTGCTCGGGATCGTTTTCATTGCCGTTTCAGTGGTCTTTTCTGTTTATCCTGCTCAATACGTTAGGAAATCATTCAATATCGTTGAGGAGGCCATAAGGGGATTTCGACAAGGAGAGATATCCAATATGGACGAACTGCGTCAGACCCTGATCATGTATGGGCTTTTGATCATTGGTGCCAGCCTTGCACGAGGAATATTCATGTTCTTCATGCGGCAAAGCATCATCGTCATGAGTCGGCACATCGAATTTGACCTTAAGAATGAGGTTTTTTCCCATTATCAGATCCTATCGCAAGCATTTTATAAGAGAAACTCCACAGGAGACCTAATGAACCGGATCAATGAGGATGTGAGTCGAGTGCGGATGTATATAGGTCCAGCGGTCATGTACTCCATCAATGTGGCCATTACATTGATCATCGTCATTTCGATCATGCTCTCTATCAATGTGAAGCTCACATTGCTTTCATTGGCTCCACTTCCGGTGTTGAGTTATGTGATCTATCGCGTCAGCGACCTGATCAATCGACGATCCGAGGCCGTCCAGCGACAGCTTTCCGTCATCTCCACATTCTCACAAGAGACCTTTTCCGGTATTCGGGTATTGAAGGCCTATGGGAAGGAGAAAAAGCAATTCGAGGATTTTTCGAAGGAAGCGGAGGTCTATAATCAAAAGAACGAAGCTCTTTATCGGGTAGATGCTCTGTTCATGCCCTTCATGATCCTCTTGATCGGACTGAGCACGGTGATCACCGTCTGGGTGGGGGGAAATCAGGTGATCGAAGGAAATATTCAATCCGGAAACATTGCTGAGTTCATTATTTATATCAATATGTTGACCTGGCCGGTGGCTTCTATCGGATGGGTCACCAGTATCATTCAAAGGGCCGCTGCCAGTCAGGAGAGGATCAATGAATTCTTGAGAACCCCATCGGAGATCACCAATCCTACGGATGAAGATTTTACGGTCAAAGGTTCGATCGAATTCAAGGAGGTGACATTTGTGTATCCTGACTCAGGCATTCGTGCATTGGATCATGTCAGCTTTACCGTAGCACCTGGCGAAACCCTTGCCATCATTGGGAAGACAGGATCGGGAAAATCCACCATTGCCAATTTGGTGGGTCGACTCTATGACCCCGTCGAGGGTGTGATCGAGGTGGATGGAAAGGACCTCCGGACCGTTAACCTTGACGATTACCGAAGTTCACTTGGATTCGTCCCTCAAGAGGCGTTTCTCTTTTCTGACACCATTGGCCATAATATTGCCTTTGGATTGGATTCCATGGACAAGAACCATGTGGTCAAGGCCGCCCAGCAGGCAGATGTCCACAAAAATATCGTTGAGTTCCCCCACGGATATGACACTCGTGTGGGAGAACGTGGGGTGACCCTTTCGGGAGGACAAAAACAACGGGTCAGTATTGCGAGAGCCATCATTAAGGAACCCCGGATCCTGGTTTTCGATGACAGCCTAAGTGCCGTTGACACTGAAACAGAAGAAAACATTCTCAGAAACCTCAAGGGGTTGATAGAGAAGCACACCACCTTGATCATTAGTCACCGCGTGAGCTCTGTCAAGCATGCCGATCACATCCTGGTCCTCGATAACGGGAAGGTGATCGAAGAGGGAAATCACGACCTTCTGATGGAGAGAAAAGGATATTACTTCGACCTTTTCAATCAGCAGCTAGCTGAAGCACAAAAACTTACTGCCTAAAGAATCCGACGCTTACTCTTACTATTCACGAGGCCGTCGGCCGAATGAATATTTTTTTAGATTTGTTACGAATCGCCAATAAACCAAGGAAAGAATGAGTGACAGATCGCACAACGACAACGAGGAGATCTATTCAAAGGTTTTGCGTGCTGGAAGAAGGACCTATTTCTTCGACGTACGATCCACAAGGGCTGACGATTATTACCTGACCATTACGGAAAGTAAGAAGCACACGAACGACGACGGTTCATCTTACTACAAGAAGCACAAGATCTATCTCTACAAGGAGGATTTCATCAATTTTGCCGAACACCTCGAGGAGATCACTCAATATATCATTGACAAGAAAGGAGAAGAGGTAATCTCGGACACTCATCAACCGGATTTCAAAAAGGTAGATCCTGATTTTGGTTCCAACGGTCACCCTTCTTCCAATGGCTCCTCATCCACCAATCCCCCAAAGGAATTCACGGATGTAAGCTTTGACGATATCTGACTTCTACCGATCAACCTATCGGGACCGCCTTAGGGCGGTTTTTTTATGCCCTCACGGCATCTCTGAAAAAGGTTCCAATGCTTTGGGGTTGTTTTAAGCATTGCTCAAGGTAGGCCACCGAAACGTCAAGAAGATTCCGTAATTCGAGGGCTTCTCTCTGAGTGGTGATCCCCTTACTGAAAAGATCGGTCTTCTGCCTGCTGATCCAATAAAGCAGGTCTTTCATTCCACGGTCATTCTTGATCACACCGGCCACTGATTCCATTTTCCTTCTGAGATCCTCTCGAACCTTTTGCAATCTTTCCTGAGGGATCCGATCCGACCTCAAGCGCATATCGGAATTCCATCCATTCTTTCTACCCTTCGGCTTTTGGCGGATATCCGCAGCAACTCGGTGTGAGAAAACCAGGGCCTCCAATAAGGAGTTCGAAGCAAGTCGATTAGCCCCATGAAGGCCTGTTCGCGCACATTCCCCAATAGCATATAGTCCTTTTACTCCTACCCTTCC
>JAJLJK010000321.1:0-2610 GCA_033844885.1 Bacteroidota bacterium
GGAACCCGCGCCACGGTCAATTCGGGGATCTACCCCAGAGAGATCCACGAACGGGCCCCAGAGGTTCAGGTCCTTTCCAAGGCTACTCCCCTGTTTGTTCCGATCATTGAAGAGGGGCTTGCAAAATCAGGGATCCTTCGCGAATTGATCCTGCATTACTTCACAGACCCTGACTGGGCCCACCCCGATGCTTTGATCCTGGGATGCACCCACTACCCCCTGATCGAGGTGCCTCTGCAAAATCACTTTGGGAGTTCCACCCATGTGCTGAATACCCCGCAGATCGTTGCAAAGGCACTGGAAAGGTCTTTGAGGGATCAACAATTACTGGCTACCTCCCTCCCTATCAATCCCGATGTTTTCTATCTCTCTGAGCATACAGAGACCTTTATGCGCACAGCGCGGGAGTTCTTTGGCGAGGACGTCATGCTTGAGGAAAGGAACATCTGGGAGCATCTTTGAAGTTCTGAATCACCAGAATTTGACCATTCATTTTCTCATTTTCGAATTGGAATAATCTCAACATCTCGATTTTAGTAATTAATGGCTGTTCTAATGGTTGGACGGTCAATTATCCCGACCTTCACGGGGAATTTCTTTCAATCATGACCACAAGCAAACCAAATTCCTATATCTCAGGTACCGGAAGTTATATCCCCGAAAGGGAGATCCCAAATTCAGATTTCGAGTCACACGAATTTTATTCTCCAGAGGGAGAACGAATCCAAAACCCAGGTTCTGTGATCACCGAAAAATTCGAATCGATCACCGGGATACGATCGCGGAGGTACGTGGATGACCATTTGGTAAATAGTGATATCGGTACCATTGCTGCCCAGAGGGCTCTCGAGGATGCAGGGGTGGACAAGGAATCGATCGACCAGATCATCGTTGCGCAGAACTTTGGAGATATTCCCAAGGGGATCTACCAATATGACATGGTCCCTTCACTTGCAGCAAGGGTCAAACAGAAACTGGGAATCGAGAATCCGGAGTGCATTGCTTACGATGTCATCTACGGTTGCCCGGGATGGATCCAGGGCCTTATTCAAGCTGATCAAGCGATCCGTGCCGGCGTTGCCAACAAATGTCTGGTCATCGGCTGCGATACCCTTAGTCGTGTTTTGGATCCGCACGATCGGGATTCGATGATCTTTGCCGATGGTGCCGGAGCCTGCGTGCTCGAAAGATCGAATGACGAAAGTGGGATCCTGGCCTATTCTTCCGTGACCCATTCATTGGAAGAAGCTTCCTTCATTGGAACCGGACCCTCAAATAAGCCTGGTTACATGCCGGGAATCCATTTCATCAAAATGAAAGGCAGGAAGGTTTATGAATATGCCATGACCTACGTTCCACAGGCGATGAAGGGATGCCTTGAAAAAGCAGGTATCGGGATCGATGAGTTAAAGAAGGTATTCATTCATCAGGCCAATGAAAAGATGGATGAAGGGATCATTCAACGACTCTTTCGCCTATATGGCTTCAAAAAGGCGCCCAAGGATATCATGCCAATGAATATTCATGAATTGGGGAACTCATCGGTGGCAACTATTCCGACCCTTTTGGACATGGTTCGCAAGGGTGAGTACGAGCAGCATTCCGTCCATAAGGGTGACCTAATTCTACTCGCCTCAGTTGGAGCTGGTATGAATATCAATGCGATCGTTTATCGCTGGTAGAATTCATTCTTCCTTGAACCATCCGCTGTACATCACGTAGTTGTTGGCGATCCTATCGATCTCGCCAGAGACCAACTCCGGAGTGATGTCCTTTACCTTCTTTGCGGGAATACCGGCAAATATGGTTCCGCTTGGCACATGGGTTCCCTCGAGGACGATGGCGCCAGCTGCAATGATGCTATTGCTTTCTACGACCGCTCCATCCATCACAATGGCCCCCATTCCGATCAGGACATTATCCTTAATGGTACATCCATGGATAATGGCATTGTGACCAATAGAGACATTATTCCCGATCTCTGTCGGTGCCTTTTGATAGGTACAATGAATGGTCGCATTGTCCTGGACATTCACTTTGTTTCCCATCCGGATATAGTGTACATCGCCCCGAACCACTGCATTGTACCAAATAGAGCACTGATCACCCATCTCCACCTCACCGATAACGGTTGCCGTTTCAGCTAAAAAACAATCTTCGCCCATTTTCGGGGTAATTCCACGCACCTTCCTGATCAAACCCATTATCTTGTCATTCTTTCTGTTACACAATTGTTTGGGCACTAATGACACCCATCATACCTTTGCAAAAATATTTGGTTCCAATGGAAGTTAAGAAAGTTCCCGTCAGTATATATGCAGAGATCACACCAAACCCGGCTGTGATGAAGTTCGTGGCCAACCAATTGTTGATCGAACAGGACTCTGTCGAATTCAAGAATATCGATGAGGCCAAACCGTCTCCCCTGGCCCAGAAACTCTTTCACTTCCCCTTTGTGAAGGAGGTCTTCATCAGTGGAAATTACATCGCGATCAGCAAATATGACATTGCTGAATGGCAGGATGTGACCCTTGAGTTGAGAAACTTCATTTCTGAATGGCTTCAGGAAGGCAAGCCCGTTCTGACCGAAAAGGTGGCGACGCATAGCGG
>JAJLJK010000322.1:0-1937 GCA_033844885.1 Bacteroidota bacterium
TCTCCGAAAGAAATTGACCGAATTCGTCATTCCCGCGGTGGAGCACGGCACGGATGTCCATCCCAGGGTGGAATCTGCCTCTCTCTTCAGCGGAGTGCGAGAAGCCCTTTTAGGGACCGAATGTGATCTATGCGTCATCGGCACCCATGGGATCAAGGGACTTCGTCAAAATTTATTTGGATCGAACATTCTGCGATTGGTTCGTTTGGTCCCCCATGCCTCTCTAGTGATTCAGGAAAACCTGAAGGTCCCCAAAACCGGGTTCAAAAAGATCCTTTTTCCCATCGGACCTCATGATGACTTCACACTCAAGGCAGAACAATTGGCTCCATGGGCCAAGAGTTTCGGGGCCTATGTAGAACTCTTTGCCATAACCAAGAGCATCAGTGGCCTTTCGGATTCCATCGCAAAGAACCTGGATAAGGTCCATGGTATATTCCGGCAGATGGAAGTGGAACAATCCATCCATATCGAACCGGCAAATGGGTATTCCATCGGCTATAGCCGTCAGACCCTGGAGTATGCGCATCAGAATGACTTTGATATGATCGCCATAATGGCGCAATCCTCAGAAGAGAACCGCTATTTCAGCCGGACCGACAAGGAGAACGTCATGCTGAATGAGCATGGGATCCCGGTTTTCTGTGCCCACTCCCTTGCCCAGGAGGATTGATGCACAGGTCGACAGAAGATCGCATCTTTGCCCAAAAGGGATAGAAAATGTTCGATACCGGATTGTCGGATATCCACCAGCTGGTGGTTCATCATATTGGGAACAAGATCAAGGAAGAAGAACTTCGGCTGAGCAGGGAAGCCTCGGGTCTTGATGAAAAGACCAAAAAGGTTCTTTGGAAATACGTGAAAAGTGCCTTTCAGGTTCCCTCCTTCTTTCAGTTTCAACACGCTGTCGATCTGGATATGAACCCGGTCTATACGTTGGCCCGTGAATTCTTCAGGAATGAGAGCGACCTGGTTTCCACCTCCTCCAAAATGGCCAAGCTACTTTACCAGGCATCGCAACATCCCCAGATCCGGTCCGGTGAACTGTTTGTGATCCACTTCGATCGTCTCAATTATATGGGCAAAGAGACTCAGGCCCTGGGTCTGTTCAAATCCGAAGTGAAACAACCCTTTTTGTTTACCGAAGAATCCCAAAAGACCATCGAACTTTATTCCTATAAGGGAATCCATCCCACGAAAGTGGACAAGGCATGCCTGATCTTTGATTCGGATGAAGAGGAGGGCTATCAGATCCTTTGTGTAGATAATCGAAATCGCGGAGACGAGGCTAAATTCTGGATGGAAGATTTTCTTGGGATAAAGACCCGGAATACTGGTTTCACGAAGACAGAGACGACCATGGCCCTGACCAAACAGTTCATCGAGACCGAACTCCCCGAAGAACTACAGATCGACCGCACAGAGAGCATTGACCTTCTGAACCGGACGGCCAATTACTTCAAGGAAAATGAACAATTCGACCAGGAAAGCTTCTCGGAAGTGGTCTTTCGAAATGAGGATATCAGCCAGAAATTCCGATCCTTCACTCAGGAGCGATCCGATGTACAGGTATCCCTCGATGAACCTTTCGATATCGATCAGAATGCGGTGAAAAGGAAGTCCCGGATCTTCAAGAGCATACTGAAATTAGACAAGAACTTCCATGTGTACATTCATGGCAACCGAGAGATGATCGAGAAGGGAGTGGACGAGACCGGAAGGAAGTTCTACAAACTTTACTACGAGGAAGAACAGTGATCTGATATTCCTAATTTTATTGGACCCGAGAACAAAGTCCCGATGACCGAAACCGTCACTTCCATAAAGATCGGAGGATTTATCCTTCTAGAGCCAAACCTCCTGCTGACGAATCTTGTGGTGACGGCGGTGAGCTGGTATCTGTATTACAAATTGTACCCCTTGAGTTTCCGACAGCC
>JAJLJK010000323.1:0-5845 GCA_033844885.1 Bacteroidota bacterium
TCCATCCGGTTGGACATTTCCCCTTCCAATTTTGGGAACATGTAGTACCCTTCCGTTTCCTTGCGATACTGGCCAAGTGGGCCAAAGTTTTCTTTGATTCGCGTAAACAGGTCGTTTGACATATGTGGTGTTCTCCTTTACTTCCTAAGGTCCTTCGTCATTCAGTGCAATGTGCGGAGGTGTGTGGGGTCAGTGTGAGCCGGTAAGGTTTACGTGCTCTCCATTTCGCTCGGTCTGGAATCCCTGTTGGGTCATCCAGGCGTCAGAGAACACCTTTTTCATGTACCGGGAGCCATGATCGGGGAACATCACCACGACCACGCTATTCTTTGGCAATTCTCCCTTGATCTTCAACAGACCGGCCAATGCGGCACCGCTGGAATATCCCGCCATGATGGCTTCCTTTCTGGCGATCTCGCGGGTCATGAGTGCACTTTCTTCATCGTCGACCTTGACAAAGCGATCGATGACTGAGAAATCAGTGGCGTCGGGGATCATGTTCTTTCCTACACCCTCGATCCGATAAGGGAAGATGTCGTTCTTGTCGATATGACCAGTCTCGTGGTAGGTCTTCAGAACCGAACCATATGCATCGACCCCGATCACTTCGATGTTCGGATTCTGTTCCTTGAGGAATCTAGCGGTACCACTGATGGTTCCCCCCGTTCCTGAACAGGCAACGAAATGAGTGATCAACCCACTGGTCTGTTCCCAGATCTCAGGACCTGTAGAATTAAAGTGAGCTTCGATATTGAGGGTATTGAAATATTGATTCACATAGAGGGCATTCGGATTGGCCTCGGCCAACTGACGACCTCTGCTGTAATAAGAGTCAGGATGATCGGGTGGGACATTGGCAGGACATACGTAGACCTCAGCCCCGAGTGTCTTGAGGTAATCGATCTTGTCCTTGCTGGTCTTATCGGTGACCGCCAGGATACACTTGTATCCCTTGAGGATCCCAACCATGGCAAGACTGTATCCGGTATTGCCCGAAGTGGTTTCGACAATCGTGCCTCCAGGCCTCAAACGACCTTCGCGCTCAGCTTGTTCGATGATGTAAAGTGCGATACGATCCTTGGTACTGTTCCCCGGATTGTATCCGTCCAATTTCGCATAAACCGTTCCCTGGAAAGGCTCAACGATCGAGTGCAGTTCAACCATCGGGGTATTGCCGATCAGGTCCAACACACTCGAGACTGGTTTTTGAAAACGCCTTGAATCCACTAAGTCTAGGTTTTTAGGTCCTTGCCGCCGCAAAAATCGGAAAAAAAAATGGACCGTAGAATTTTCAGCGGAATTACTACCTGTAATCCTTTGTGAATCAGGGTTTCAGAAAAATGTCACAAATGGAAGTCGGCTCGACTCATTTTGAGCCATTCAAGAGCGGCGCCACTGAGCAACATTTCCTTCTTTTCGTCAGACCAATCCATGCCATGAATGAGTTGACCCGGCTCCAGTTCACCCAGTGGAAATGGGTAATCCGTGCCCAAGGCAACGCGATTCGGCCCTACCAGATCGACCACGTAGTCCAGCATTTCGGGACTATGGACCAAACTGTCCAACCAGAACTGTCCCATGTACTTTGTGGGGGGGAATGGGTTATCCACTGCGCAAAGGTCCGGGCGGACATCAAAACCATGTTGGACGCGACCCAGCGTAGCGGGAAAGGATCCACCGCCATGGGCAATTGCCACTCTCAGGTCAGGAAGTCGTTCGAACACGCCTCCAAAGATCATGGAACAGATCGCAAGCGAACTTTCGGCGGGCATTCCAACTAGCCAGGGGAGCCAGTATTTGTTCATCTTCTCCTTGGCCATCATGTCCCAGGGATGGATAAACACGGCCATATCAAGATCCTGACAGGCTTCAAATACCGCAAAGACCTCCGGTGCATCCAGATTCCATTCGTTAATATGCGTCCCGATCTCAATTCCCTTCAGACCGATCTCCTTACAACGCCGCAATTCCTTGATCGCCATATCCGGGTCCTGCATGGGAAGGGTTCCCAGACCGACGAACCGATCCGGATAACGGCGGCAGATATCAGCTATATGATCGTTCAGGAATCTGGACACCTCCAAAGCATCCTCTGGTTTGGCCCAGTAACTGAACATCACAGGAACGGTGCTCAGTACCTGAACATCCACATGGTGCGAATCACACTCAAGAGCCCGGGTATTGGGATCCCAACAATTGTCGTGGATCTCACGAAAGAACTTGTCATCCATCATCATTCGGGCCCGGCAAGGTTGGTGGTGGTCCAGGTGAATGAACCCGCCATAACCGAACTTCTCCCTGAAATTGGGAATGTTCTCAGGTAGGATATGGGTATGAATGTCAATGGTGAAAAGTCGCTGTTTCTGCACTCTTTGTTCTTTTGTTTTTATACGAATCGAGGATCGGTGTCCATGACGGTTCCACAATTAGAACAGGTTCTTAGATCCTCGCTGGAATAGAACTCCTTGAATCGGGGTAAGAAGTCCTTTTCAATGTCATGGAGCTCGAAATAGGTCTCATGCAGCTTGTGATTGCAATTGTCGCAAAACCACAGAAGTCCGTCCTTGAATCCCCTTCCGGCGCGAACCCTTTCGACCACCAATCCGATGCTACCTTCTTTTCGAACGGGTGAATGGGGTACTCTGGCGGGGCAAAGGAACATATCCCCCGGACCGAGATCGATGGACCGGGATTTTCCCTCCTCTTGGATCTTCACCGTGATCTCACCTTCGAGTTGGAAGAACCACTCCTCTGTCTCATTATAGTGATAATCTTTTCGGGCATTGGGACCTGCGACCACCATGACGATATAATCGTCACTCTCCGGATACAGGTTCTTATTTCCGACCGGAGGCTTGAGTTTATCACGGTTCTCACTGAGCCATTTTTGGAAATTGAAGGGGGGTGTTACAGCCATGATCCTGTTTTTTAAGACCAAAGGGTCATTTTCCGATGGTGGCGATACATTTTAATTCGATGGCGATAGGAGTGGGTAAGGAGTTGATCTCTACCGTTGTTCTACAAGGCTGGTTATCCTTGAAATACTCTGCATAGATCCGATTGAAGGTCTTGAAATCACGCTTCATGTCCACCAAAAAAACGGTGACATCCACCAGTTGATCCCAAGACGATCCAGAAGCCTCGAGGATCTGTCGGACATTCTGAAATACAGAATGGACCTGAGCTTCGAAATCAAAACTCTCAAAATTCCCATTGTGGTCAAGCTTCAATCCCGGGACACCGGAGTCATTGACATCTGAACCTGCAGTCCGGGGACCTACCCCTGACAGGAACAACAGATCTCCCACCTTGCGTGCATGGGGGTATAGGCCAACGGGTTTGGGGGCCTTGTCTGTATTTATCTTATCTGACATTCTGAACTCTTTTGCCGTAAAACTATCGAAATCCCACCAACCTTCCATGAACCTTGGTCCGGCCGGCGCCGTTTTGATACCTTGTGAAGCTCATCCTCAAAGTTAACCTCATGAGAACTTCTCTTTTTCTTTTCGGACTTCTTTCTTTCACTCTTTTGGGATGTTCCACGTCAAAGGCCTTGTTGAGTGATGAGGAGATTCGCCAGGCTGATGTAGTGGCCCTTTCGGGGGATGGAAGCTGGGCCCTGACCATTTCAACTAGAGATAGTATTCGATTCCTTCGAAAAGGATCAAAGGATGTGGTCATGCCTTGGAAGCGACCTCAAGTGATCGGCGACTCGAGGGTATTCCGGACCATGGTGGGTGAGGATCTCCTGATGGTCAGGGTGGACCTGGAATCCTGTCGGAGCAAAGACAGTTCAATCCATGAAGGCAAGGTCCTCCTTACCCTTAGGGAAACAGGGTGGGAAGAATGTGCCGATCTATCGGATCAGGTCCTATCCCTGCAGGATATTTGGAGAGTGGACTCGATCCTTGGTCGACCTTATACAGATTTTGAGGAAGGAAATAACAACCGACCTTATATCGAGTTCCAACCAAATAAAGGAATGGCTATGGGTCATTCGGGATGCAATAGTTGGCATGGAAATATTTGGGTCGGTGGAGAAAGTATCGTTCATCTCGGGTCCATGATCGTGACGGAGATGTACTGTAAAGGCAGTTCGGAAGAGAATTTCTTTGAAGCATGGAACTCGGCCGATCGTTGGATCCGCGATGGGTTGAGGTTATATCTGTTTCACGGCACCGAAAAGGTCATGGTCCTTCACAAGGTTGATTGATATGTCCATTCGGAACCATGGATCTTTGTTGGAGGTGAATGAAATGGGAATCTATTGCCCCCGGGCAGATGTTTATATCGATCCATGGAAGCCGGTGAAAAGGGCCCTTATCACTCATGGGCATGCAGACCATGCGCGACCAGGCTCACGATATTATCTGTCGACCGCAACCACCTTGTCGATCATGAAGCACCGATTGGGGGATATCCATGGAGATCCGATCTCATTTGGAGAGGTCAGGACCATAAATGGAGTGCGGTTCTCCTTTCATCCTGCAGGTCATGTCCCGGGATCCGCACAGATCCGGGTAGAGTTCGGAGGAGAGGTGTGGGTGGTCACAGGAGATTACAAGCGCGAGAATGATGGTCTGACGGAAGCTTTCGAAGTGGTGAAATGCCACACCCTGGTCACCGAGAGCACATTTGGCTTGCCCGTATTTTCCTGGTCACCCCAAAGCAGGGTGATTTCCGAGATCGAGGAATGGTGGCGGGATTGTGCTCAAAATGGTGTAACTCCTGTATTGGGCGCCTATTCCCTCGGCAAGGCCCAGCGGATCATAGCTTCTTTAGACCCAGCTCTTGGGCATGTTTGGACCCATGGTGCGATAGAGAATATGAACGAAGTCCTTCGGGAAGTGGGATACCATGTTCCCGTCACTCGACCGATCCTGGCCGAAACAAACCGAGATGACATTCGCGGGCAACTGGTTGTTTGTCCTCCGGCTGCCTTGGGATCCAATTGGATGAGGTCTCTGGGCCACGTCTCAACAGGAATTGCTAGCGGCTGGATGAGGATCCGTGGGGCCCGCCGAAGAAGAGCTGCAGACCGAGGTTTCGTGCTCAGCGATCACGCTGACTGGAGTGGGTTGAACGAGACCATTGAGGACTCGGGAGCGGAAAGAGTTTTTGTTACCCACGGATATAGAGACCTCTTCTCAAAATGGATCCGTGAAGAGATCGGGATCGAAGCTCATCCACTTGAGACCTATTTTGAGGATATCTCGGAGGACGAGGAATAAAAAAACCCCGGCATTGCCGGGGTTTCTTAGAGCAGAATGATCTGTCTTATTGTTTCGAGAACTTGTTGATGCTGATCAAGCCGTTGTCGGTCTCCATTCGAACGATGTAGATACCGGTTGGAAGGTCAGCCACGTCAAGCATTTGCTCGATGTTTCCTGAGTTTGCATTGAGGTAAACCTCCTTAACGATCTGTCCGCTGATATTCACCACGCGGAGAACAGGATTGTTAAGTGCAACACGAGAGCTTACAGAGATGTAGTAGATACCATCCATGTAGAAGCTATTGTCAAAGGTTTCCTGAAGACGGATCTCACCAACGCTCATGGTGGCGTTGTAGGTCACATTGGCACAGGCGTCAGATGTGTCGAGGTCGGTGTTGCTTCCATAACTGCTACCAAAGGCAAGCGTCATGGCACAGATCTCGAGGTTACCTGAAGAACCACCTGAGACACTCAGGGACTGTGAACGGGTTACGTTGGCACCTGCATTGATGGGATCATTCATGTACCATGCAACAATTCCTCCACCTGAGGTTCCAAGAGGAGAACCGTTGAAAAGGGGAAGGTAGATGATAGTGTCACCGGCAGCAGCGCCAAGGTGATTGGATGAACCA
>JAJLJK010000324.1:0-1244 GCA_033844885.1 Bacteroidota bacterium
AGCCAGTCGAAAGGCCCGAATCGTATCCCATTCAGGGTGGTCAGGGTACATTTCATGAAGTCGATCGAAAGCAAATAGAAGTTGAAAGTAGCCAGGTTTCTCGGACCAAAGATTTCCGTCATTATCGAAGACGGCGATCCGTTCATTTACCTCAACAAAACGGGATCCATTTTCCTCCACTACATCGTCAACGAATTGAAGAAGAGCATTTTTGGTCTGACTGTCGTTCCATGATGGTAAGGGATCGGCAACAATTTTCTCTTCATTTGGCGATGAAGGTTGGCATGCAATTGCCAAAATGGATAAAAGGTAAATGAGGTTCTTCATAGCGGTTCCAAAATTGGGTTCTGGGAAAGATATGAAAGAAAAATCGGTCAAAATTTTTATTAGTTTGTACTTTCATGAACTCTGTATCTTAATTCTGAAAACCATTAAACTTTATGCATATGCGATCGAATACCCTAATCAGGGGGCTTTTCCTCTTCTCCTTTGGACTTTCATTAGGATGGATCCATGCACAGGAGAAAAAACCCAACATTCTCGTCCTGTGGGGCGATGATATCGGAACGTGGAACATCAGTCACAACAACCGTGGGATGATGGGATATCAAACTCCAAACATCGATAGAATCGCCGATGAGGGAGTTGGATTCACCGATTATTATGCCCAACAGAGTTGCACGGCCGGTAGGGCTGCTTTCATTGGAGGAAACGTACCTGTTCGTACAGGTATGACCAAGGTAGGGCTTCCGGGTGCAGCTCAAGGATGGCAAAAGACAGACGTTACAATGGCAACTGTTCTGAAAAGTCAGGGATATGCCACCGGTCAATTTGGAAAGAACCACCAGGGGGATCTTGATGATCACCTTCCGACCATGCACGGGTTCGATGAATTCTTCGGAAATCTATACCACCTGAATGCTGAAGAAGAACCCGAAAACCGGGATTACCCTGGTGACATGGTGCTAGCGAATGGACAAACCTTTCGCGAAAAGTTTGGTCCGAGAGGGGTGATCCATTCCTGGGCCAATGCAGACGGTACGCAACGGATCGAGGACACGGGACCTTTGACCAAGAAGAGAATGGAGACCATTGACGACGAGACTGTGGAAGCAGCTGTTCGCTTCATCAAGGATGCTCATGAAGCAGGAACTCCTTTCTTCGTCTGGTGGAATGGTACCCGCATGCACTTCCGAACCCATGTGAAGGAGGAACATACTGGTATCTCAGGTCCTAGTGGCGAC
>JAJLJK010000325.1:0-6104 GCA_033844885.1 Bacteroidota bacterium
CTTGACCGCTTTCTTGTGGCGATACCACAAATACCCGACGCCTCCGATCAACAGGTAGGGAAACATCATCAGGTAAAGAATTCCATTATTCAGCCCCGTGGCAATGGCTCCTCCCCCCTGCTGGTTGCTTTCGGCAATGGCGCGGCACATGCTGCATTGACCCAACACATCCATCGAAAGAGTGATCATGAGGATCAGGAAGAGGAAATATTTGGTTTGAAGAATTCTCATATCTAATCAATAATACGGTGACATGAAGACATATACAAGCACACCCGTCACCGCGACATACAACCAGATGGGATAGGCCCATCTCACGATCTTCCTATGTCTATCCAATTGGTTGGTCCATCCCCTGTAAAGGGCGAACATGGCCAAAGGAAGGACAGGAACGGAAAGAAGGATATGAGAGATCAGAATGAAAAAGTAGATATATCGAACCGTACCCTCACCGCCAAAAGGCACTGGAGGCGTGCTGATCTTTGAGATCACATAACTGACCAAAAAGATAGCTGAGAGAATGAAGGCAGTGATCATGGAAGCCCGATGCATCGTAACGTTCTTACGACGGATCATGATCAAGGCGAGCACCAGAAGAATGGCCGTACTGCCATTCAGAATGGCATGGATCATCGGTAGGGCCCGTGTTCCTTCTCCAAGGTCTGGACGCAAGGTGTCCGGCATATAAAACAAAATGGCCACCGCAATGGGAACCACCACAGATAGCGCAATGATCAGGGGAACAAAGATCCGGTCAAGTCGTTGGGTCGCACTCATTTTCTCTTCTTCCGTTCTGCTTTTTCGCGTTCGTACTCTTCCTTGGACTTTGTCTTTTCATATTCAGCGATCAATACTTTTATGTCATCCTTAAGATCACCGAGTTCCGTTGGTTTCAAAACATTGTATGCACCGACAATGTTCCCGCTTTCATCCCGTCGTGAGCGAATGTGTCCATTCCAATCTACGAGCACAACAGATTCGCTATGCAGGTAACCACCCTCTGCGGTGCTATCTACCTGAGCATTGAGAAAATACTCACGGGCCATGGAATACAAGGATTCCTTATCCCCGGTAAGGAAGGTCCATGGGAGCTCCTCTGCTTCCATTTTCTTCTGGTAGGCCTTGAGCACTGTAACTGTATCATGGATGGGATCCACGGTATGTGAAAGCACATGAAAATGCTGATATCCCTTGAACCGGGATGCGACCTCCCTAAGATGGAAATTCATGGCAGGACAAATGCTCGGGCAATAGGTAAAGAAAAAGCTCGCCACATAGATCTCACCCTTCATATCGTCGCGGGTGACCCGATTACCATCCTGATCCGTGAATTCAAAATCGGGAAGGGTATAATAGGTGGTGTCCCAAGAAACTTCGCCATCCCTTTCCACCTTAAAAGGTTCGCGTGGACCCACATACTCAAGGGTCACAAAGAAGTTCTCTTCGGCTGAATAGACGAAAACCAGATAAACAAAAATGGGTAGTACCATGATACCCAGTAGTACTACCCATTTCAAAATCGATCTATTCATGATCAGGGAAGCATCTTGAACATGTAAGAGCCTTCAGTGATCAGGATGAATGTCAGGTAGGGAATGAGAATGAGGATCGGCAGATAGACCGTCCATTGAAATCCCTTTCTTTCATCGCCCAGGTGCATGAATACCGAAACGATGTAATAGGCCTTCACCAGAGTGAGGACGATGAAGATCACGTTAAGGATGTGCGTCCCAAGAAAAGGGGTCAAAAGGATCTCGGGTTTGATGATACCCAATGCGACCTCAACGGTTGTAACGATCAGCAGGATGAAAAATACGATCCAGATCCTGCGGGTGCCTTCGTGGTGTGTATCGTGAGCCATAATTCGGTTATTCAAAGATTATACGAGGTAGAAGAATGTAAAGACGAATACCCAAACAAGGTCAACGAAGTGCCAGTAAAGACCAACCTTCTCAACCATCAGGTAGCTTCCTCTTCGGTCATAGGTGCCCAGAAGTACGTTGTAGAAGATGATGAAGTTGATCACCACTCCAGAGAAAACGTGAAATCCATGGAAACCTGTAATGAAGAAGAAGAAATCTGCGAATAGGATATTGCCGTATTCGTTGTGGTGCATGTTTGCTCCCTGGATCACCTTTGCATTCTCAAGCAAGGCAACAGACTCTTCATGGCTGTAGGTCGTTCCCATTTTTCCGGGAAGCGCCAATTGGTATTCGCTTTTGGCGAAGGCCGAGCTCACCTCATTGATGGTGAAGGTCTCGTGATGGTTACTCGCATGGCCATTTTCCATTCCATGAACCAACTGAGAGAAGGAGATGGTTTCACCTTCAGGATTCACAACATGCACGATCTCGCGGCTCTCTATCTGGATGGCTCCTTTATCCCCCATGATGAAATGATACCACTCCCAAGCCTGTGAGCCAAGGAAGATAAGACCACCAACAATGGTCAGCAACATCCAGATGGCCACACGGCGGCGGTTCATCTTGTGTCCTTCATGAACGGCAAGAACCATGGTCACAGAAGACATGATCAGAATGAAGGTCATCAAAGCCACGTAGAGAAGGGGATGGTCACCCTCGAGGAAGGGAAAGTGGGTAAAGACCTCTTCGGCAATCGGCCAGGTCTCTTCGAAACGGAAACGCATCAGACCGTAGGCGGTCAGGAAACCAGAGAAGGTAAGTGCATCAGAGATGAGGAAGAACCACATCATCAACTTTCCATACTCGGCTGCGAACGGGGACTTTCCTCCACCCCATACTTTTTCTTCAGTCAGATCAACCGTAGATGTAGCCATGCTTCTAGCGTATAAAAATTCGGTGCAAGTTTAACGATAAAATAGTAAAAAGAGGAACAAAAAGATCCAGAGCACATCGAGGAAATGCCAAAATATGGCTGCCATTTCATACCCCAATGTATTATCCTGTGTGTACTTTCCGCTCATCGACCTGATCCAGGTGACAAGCAGGGTGATCAGTCCAGCTGTGACGTGAGCAAGGTGAAATCCCGTAAGGACATACACCCAGGATCCGGCTGTATTATGTCCAGGTCCGGTGAAGTAAATGGATTCTTCGAGGAGGTCTCCCCATCCCATTAACTGGGCCAACCCAAAGGCGATCCCAAGGATCAGGGTCACCAACAACAGAAGATTCGCCTCACGGACCTTTCCTTCTTTGATCTTCTTGACTCCCAATCCGATCACAAAACTGGAGATCAGGATAATGATAGTAGATGCATAAAAGATCTTTGGAAGGGGAAATACCAACCATTCATTGGTCTCTAAAAGGGAAGAACGACTGACGATGTATCCACTGGTCAATCCGGCAAAAGCCATAGCCATGCTGGCTATTCCGATCCACAATAAAGGTTTGCCAACCTTTTTCTTTTGTTCAACGGTCAGATCACTCATCAACTCACAAATTTATCAACCACATAGATGATCTGGAGAAGGGTAAGGTACATGATACTCGTCAGCATCAATTTCCTTGCAGCTTTATCGGTTCTTTCCCTATACAGTTTCCAACTCTTGGACACCAAATAGAGCCCAAGGATCACCAATAGGATGGCGGCGGGAATGCTGAGGTATAGCGTTCCAGTGAATCCAAATACAGGAATGATGGAAACGAACACCAACCAAATGGAATATACCAGGGTAATGTAGGCCGCCGATTTGGACTTCTTTCGACCGGGAAGCAGGAAATAGCCTGCTCTTTTGTAGTCGTCATAGGCCAGCCAGGCGATAGCCCAAAAATGGGGGAATTGCCAAAGGAACTGAATGGCGAACAGGGTCCCTGACTCGATATCAAAATCATTGGTGGCAGACACCCAACCTAACATGAATGGGATCGCACCCGGGAATGCACCGATCAGAACGGCCCATGGAGAATGGGCTTTCATCGGGGTATAGATCAAGGTATAGAGGAATATGGACAAGGCACCAAATCCAGCACTCATTGGATTGAGTGTGAACAAAAGGGAAAGTCCCCCGAGCATGAGAAGGGTGCAAAAAAGGAGGGCTTCCATAATGCTCATTCTGCCTGTGGCTACAGGACGATCCTGCGTCCTTCGCATGAGGGCATCCCGATCTCGCTCCAGTACCTGATTGAATCCATTAGCAGCTCCGGTGACCAAAAACCCTCCCAGGGTAAGAATGGCCATCTCTGAGATCCTTACCTGATCTGTTCCAAGAAGATAGCCCGCTATGGCCGAAAAGACGACACTTGACGCAAGACGAACCTTGGTGAGTTGGGCATAATCCTGAATTCGGGTCCTGATGGAATAACCTTCGGCCCGGGGTTCAAGCACAATGCTTTCGTTCTCTTTCAATGGAAGATACTTTCTCGATGAAGGGGCAAAAATAGTACAGCAAGATCGGTATCACAACACCGAATTCTCGGAGCTTGTTTCCCTTTTCACAATGAAATGCGGGTTGAGTAGGTTCTCTTTATTATAGGTCAGTGGCGTTTGCTCATCCGTCTTGACCACACTGGCTCCGGCTCCCAATGCAATGGCATGACCTGCCGCGGTGTCCCACTCCATGGTTGGGGCAAATCGAGGATAGACCTGAGCTACGCCCTCGGCCACGAGACAAAGTTTCAATGCACTGCCAGCGGAAACCATTTCGAGATCAGGATGAGATTCGCGAAGCTTATCGATATAATCCTGGGTCTCCTGACTCAAATGGGAGCGGCTTGCAACGACCATAAACCCTTCTGGCTCTTCGCGTGGAAGTTTGGAAGATGCCCCGGCCAGTGTATCAAAATCGGGGATCTCTGAGTTACTTCCGACACGCTCGATCTTGTATGAACCGACAGATTCGCCTCCAAAATAGAGGTCCCGTTTGGCAGGAACATAAATGACCCCGGCCACAGGACGGCCTTTTTCGACCAAGGCGATGTTCACGGTGAATTCGCCATTCTGTTTGATGAACTCTTTTGTCCCGTCAAGAGGATCCACCACCCAAAGAGTGTCCCATTTTGATCGTTCGGAATACGGAATATCTCTCCCCTCTTCGGATAACACAGGGATCCCGGTCTCTTCAAGATGCTCCATAATGGCCTGGTGGGCCAGCTTGTCTGCTCTAGTCAGAGGAGTATTGTCTGATTTGATCTCGGTCTCAAAATCATCACTGGTATAAACCTCCATAATAGCCTTTCCACCTGTGACAGCGGCCTTGACAGCAATGATCAGTAGTTGTTTGATATCCATAGGTATAAAATGAAGATCCCCACGTAGAGACGTGGGGACCAGAATTCGTTTATGATCTCCTAAGATTAATGGAGTTTCGCATTGATAGGTACAGTATAGCTCATCCGTACGGGCTTACCACGCTGTTTTGCAGGTGTGAACTTAGGAAGTCTCTTCACCACGCGAATGGCTTCATCATCAAGGAGCTTATCGACACCACGGGCGATCTGAACGTTGCTGATCGAACCGTCCTTCTCGACGACAAAATTCACGTATACCTTTCCTTGAATGCCCATTTGGCGGGCCATTTCAGGAAACTGAAACTCCTTTGAGATGAACTGCATGATCTTTTGCTGGAAGCACATGAACTTGGCATCCTCGGTGGGTTCGTTCTCACAACCTGGAAATACAGGTTTGTTCTCAACTACGGCGAAGTTGAAGATCTCCTCGGTCTCTTCCTCTACCTCTTCGATGAATTCGACTGCTTCGGTCTCCTCGAATTCCGTGCTCTCAAATTCCATTTCTTCGATCTCGACCTCATTCTCCACAACCTGGATCACTTCCGGCGGAGCCGCTGGTGGAGGGGGTGGTGGCTGCTGTTGACGCTCGGTGATCGGGATGATCTCGTCCTCGATCTGAACATTTAGGGTTCCGAGATCCATGATCGAAGATTCGTAGGTCTTCCACTCAAAGGCGATCCAAACAAAGCCAAGAGTGAGGACCATTCCGATCCAAAAGAACAAGCCTTTATAATTTTCGAGATCAGTTGATTCGGTCTTCCTGCTCTTCATTTGCACGAAAATTTAGGGGTTAAAGATACATATTTTGATCAGGATGAAAACAGGGATTCCCCATTTCACGATCTGTTAACATCACTGGTTTCAGTGTAGCTTGAAGTCTACGGGAATGGTCAGGGT
>JAJLJK010000326.1:0-9788 GCA_033844885.1 Bacteroidota bacterium
GATTGCGTTCAAAGGGTCAACACCCGAACCCGAGTGAACTGTGGAACGATCTATTACGAAAGCAAGCGAACCAAGGAGTTTCAACCCGCCTGGATCGCAAAATTCAAGACCGACATGATCGCCAAGGGAGCGGATCTGGGAGTCATTGTCACAGAGGCCATGCCCAAGGAAATGGATCGAATGGATATGGTAGATGGGGTTTGGATCTGCTCCTTCGAAGAATTCAAGGGGCTTTCAAAGGTCCTCCGAGAAACGATCATTCGGGTTAACCAGGCCATGGGTAGTCAGGAGAACAAAGGAGAAAAGATGGCCATGCTCTATGATTATCTGACGGGGAATGAGTTCAAGATGCAATTGGAGGCCATCATCCAGGGCTTTGAGGGTATGAAACTCAGCTTGGACCGAGAGCGAAGAGCCATGGAAAAGTTGTGGAAAGAGCGTGAAAAGCAGATCGAGGCTGTCTTGCTGAACACCACCCACTTCTATGGATCCATCAAGGGCATAGCAGGAAATGCGATCCCAACGGTCCCCTACCTCGAGCTTCCAGGATCTGAAGAGGAGCAGGGAGAGCTGGACCTGTGATCCACTCAGGCAGATTTGGTATATTCCGATACCAATCTAGCCAAGAATGCAAGAATCCCATAACCCTGAAGGCGCTGAGGATCTCAGGCGATTCAGGGTGTTCTCCAATTGGATGGATACTCGATTCAAGGTCCCGGGAACCCGTTGGACCTTTGGGATCGATCCTTTACTCGGTTTAGTTCCAGGTGCTGGAGATCTCCTTGGATTCATCATTGCGACCATCCCTATTCTGATCGTGATCCGAAATGGTGTGTCCGGAAAAGTGGCCGCATTATTGGTTCTGAACATCGGTCTGGATGCATTGATCGGGTCTATACCCATTATTGGAGGGATCTTCGATTTTGCATATAAGGCCAACATCCGGAATCTCAGACTACTTGAAAAACATTATGAATCCGGAAAATACCAGGGAAGTGCAATTAGTGTCATCCTGCCCATACTTCTATTAATCCTGATCGTATTCATCCTCCTTGTGTGGGGGATCATATGGATCCTATCGACAATCATTAACTGGATATCATGAAGCACTCTATTCAGTCGGTCTTGATCGTTCTTGCTCTGCAATCCCCTTTTCTTTCCATGGGGCAGGAATCAGAAGAATTCGAAGGGGGACGGAAAACAAATGTCGGGTTGTTCATCAGCCACTTTCACGCGTTCTCAGGAGAGCATGCAGAAAATGATGCCTATCTGATCCTACCTGCCATTGGTTTGAATGTCGAACACTGGATTCAGCCAAAATGGGGTGTCGGGCTTCATACGGATCTGGTTCTCCAAAGTTTTCAGGTAAAGGATAATCTCGGACAAAAGGACATTGTTCTCGATCGGACCACACCCGTAGCACCCGCTGGAGTACTCATGTACAAGCCCATGCCTTTCCTAGCCCTGTTGCTGGGGGGCGGAATGGACATATCCAAAGAAGCTACTCTGGGATTAATGAAGATCGGCGTGGACTTGGAAATGGAGGTTTCGAAACAGATCGAACTTGAACTTGGGATCAGTTATGATCTTCGTTTTTCCTATTACTCCAGTCTGACAGTCGGTTTTGGGGTTCTCTACACTATTTCAAAGACATAAAAATGGAAATCACAAAAAGCTACAGGATCTCCTCTATTGACCTCCTAAGGGGTTTGGTAATGGTGATCATGGCCCTCGATCACGTTCGTGATTATTTTCATGCCGATGCGTATCTCTTCGATCCCCTGGATCCGGAAAAGACCTATCCCGCCTTGTTCTTCACCCGTTGGATCACCCATTTCTGCGCCCCCGTCTTCGTGTTCCTTGCCGGAACCTCTGCCTACCTTGTCGGCCAAAGGAAATCGAGATCGGAACTTTCCAGATTCCTTTGGACCCGTGGTTTGTGGTTGGTCATTCTTGAAGTTACCGTAGTGGTCTTTGGATGGACCTTCAACCCAGCGTTTCCCTCTCTTTTTCTACAGGTCATCTGGGCGATCGGTATCTCCATGATCCTTCTTTCATTGGTGGTCTGGCTACCCTTTCGGGCGATATTGGCTCTGGGGATCTCCATTGTCCTTTTTCACAACCTCCTCGACCCCATTCATTTCGAATCTCCCCTTGGCCTACAGCTTCTTTGGGCCCTGGTTCACGACCCGACCTTCCTTCCCTTTGCCGATGGTCGATTGTTCGTTGCGATCCCTTACCCGGTGCTCCCATGGTTGGGAATCATGATCCTGGGATATGCTTTCGGTCGGTTGTATCAGTCCGGTACTGACCCGAAAATGCGTAAGAGTTGGTTATCCCGGTTGGGCTGGGGTGCCATCATTGGATTCCTGGTCCTTCGGGGAATGAACATCTATGGCGATCCCTTGCCCTGGGAGACCCGGGATTCTTTTACGTTCACCCTGCTTTCCTTCCTGGATGTCACTAAATATCCGCCCTCCCTTCTTTTCACCTTGATGACCCTGGGTCCAGCCCTGTTACTTCTGCGTATGACCGAGGGAACGAAGGTTCCAACGGAGAGACAATTGGTCACCTTTGGGCGAGTTCCCCTTTTCTTTTACGTTCTCCACATTTATTTGGCCCATTTCTTGGCGATGATCGCCGCCGAATTGGCCGGATATGGCTGGAAATCCATGATTCTTGATGGATGGGTGAATTTTGCCCCGGGATTAGAGGGATTTGGCTACTCACTGTGGGTGGTATACGCGGTTTGGATCCTGGTCATCCTGATCTCTTATCCCTTATGTCGCTGGTACATGGGATTCAAATTGAAAAACAAGGACCTTTGGTGGATCAGCTATGTGTAAAAAATGAAAGGCCGCTCCATTGGAGCGGCCCTTCTCAGTTATAGCTGGCTTGCTTATGGACGTATGATCTTGTAAACCTTCGGGGCCTGTCCATCCGCCGAAAGGCGAACGATGAGCATCCCGGTCTGAGAAATGGGCAAGGTCAGTTGGTTCATTCGAGTCATTTCTCCTGAATAGATCTGTGATCCACCCAGATCAAATACTTCAACTTGAAGATGGTTGGCCGTTTCGTTCAGTTCAATCTCTACTCCATCAGCGGATGCCCAAACCTTTCCAAAGGAATTGAGGTTGGCCTCAGAAACGCTCATATGTGTTGCTGAGAAGTGAAGCTTGAATCTTTGAACAGGAGCGTTATCACGATAAGTGAAGGTATATCCTCCCTGGGTAAGGTCGGTCATGGTCCCTGTATATTGATCCTCAAGCATCACAGTGACATTTGCATGTAGATTGTTCTGTGGGATCTGGATGGTGTAAGATACCCCGTCACGAGCCTTTCCAAGAGATACATAAACTGATCCCTGGCGAAAATTATTGATCTGATTGATGCTTAGGGCAAGACTGTCCTCACTTACGGTAAAGAAAGCCGGAACACCATTGGAAGGCATCATGAAATAGGCATCAAAGTTGTGATCGAACCCTCCTGTAGCATTGGCATTCTCAACGATCTCAGTGGTAAGGGTCTTGTTGTCACCCTGCAACTCCAGAATCAGGTTGGAAGAAGCCATCTGAGTGCGGAAGAAACTTACCGAACCTTGAGTGGTCCGATGGTCAGAATTAAAAGTGAAGGTTCCATTTGCATTGGGATTGGTTCGCACAAAGAAGGCTTGATGAGGAGCGACGAACCGATTGGCATTGGAACTTCCTGTATTGTAGGTCTGGTATTGCGTTCCATCCCAAATGTACACGGCAGTACCGTTGAAATCCATCCCCATATCGGCGGCTACTTCATCCCAATCCAGGTGACTTTGAAACGGATTGTACAACATGTTCCAGCCGTCGGTCTGGGTAGATGCCCACCCCGTTCCATTGGCAGGATTTCCCGTTGGGTTGTTGTATGTGTAATCCTGGCTTTCGGTTTGGTTTGCAAATTCTGAGTTACGCAGGGTCAATGAAAGCTCTGCAGGAACATTCTTGACATAGATATTGAAGGATTGCCCACCAACGGTTGCATTCCCATTAGTGAATGCCCAACCTGAGGTATTTGCATCCCAGGTGTAAATATTGGTGGCGTTCCCAGAGTAGGTCAGATTGAGGTTCGTTCCAACCAGGTCGCTGAGTTTCACATTGGCATTTCCCTTCACCGGAAATCCCATGGTATGCCATCCAGTGCGGGTAAAACATGCTTTGATGACCACATCACCGCTTCCGGAGATATTACTGAAAGCTTCTGAAGCCTGAGCTCCACACTCGAACACAATGACACCGTGGTTGACAACACTGGTCGCCAGGGCAAGGCTATCCCCATTTTCGATGATCATGGTCACACCCGCATCCACAGTGATCTTATTTCCATTGAGCGATCCACCTTGTTGGGTACTGAAGTTCGCCTCGACCTTTCCTTCAAGATTTCCACTAAGCGTCCCACCATGACTCCAGGAGGAACCATTCCATTTGACCACAGGGGAACCCATTGTGGACCAATTCCTGATACCATTAGAAACCTGGGTCATTCCGTTGATGGATCCACCTTGAACGGTGTACTCGGGAGATTTTCCACCATTGATCTGCATGGTTCCGGAGATGTCACCGTAAACCTTGAATTTTATATCCTGTCCTGAGCGAACATTCATCACCCCATGAAGTTCAAGACTCCCATTGTTGTTCGCTGTGAACTGCACATCCTTGCGGGCATCGATGGTTCCTTGATTCACAAAGGTTCCACCGTTTCCGGTGACCTTGAGTTCCTTCTTGAATCGGGCATCAGCAGTAGAGAGAAACTTGATCTCACCTCCATTGGCAGTGATCTTTGTTTCCTTATCAACTTCAAGATCACCTCCGATCAGGATCGTTCCATTTCCATTTGAGATGAATTCTGCATCATCCCCGATGGTGACATGACTATTTACACCTGAAGAAAAGATTCCTGAGTTATTCACAGTGATATACCCCTTTCCAGAGAGATCCATTTGACCGTTAACGATCAATGAACCGTTATTGATCTGGATGTTGATGTTATTGGTGGCTCTGAAGGTCCCACCATTCTCAACCGTGAAGGAGTTTCCTCCGTAGATCTGAAAGTTGCTGGTGTTTGACATTCTCCACTGAGCACCACTCTCTACGATGACCGTCGGAGCGATCGATCCTGAAAGATCGGTCAATGTTGAACCTGAAGTGAGGACTACTGTATCATTTGCATTCCACCACTGGGGAGTACAGCTGCAATTGGATCCATTGCGAGAATTGGACCATTGACCGTTGTTCTTTGAATAATAGGTGGTGGCTTGTGAAAAAAAGGTGCCGAAAAAGGCAACCAAAAGCAGGGTGACTTTTGATCTCATGGGGTTAAACTTTAAAACAGGTACTTTCTTTTTGCTGGGTCAAAAGTAGATTCACCAAACCCCCAGATCTTTCGTATTCCGTTGTTCATCGCCCCATTCAGGTGGGTCAAAATGCAGTATTCATCGGTTTTTTGGAATTCAACGTCCGAATTCTGGACAGAACATTCCGATTTTTTGAGATTCGATTTTCAGTGAGATTCACAGGATTTTTGGTGGATCCCGGGAGTAAAAAATGAAAAAACCCCGGTTTCCCGGGGTTTTGATCAAACATCCTTAAGGAGTTTCTTGTATTTGAAACGTTTCGGTTCGTCGCTGCGACCCAATCGTTTTTGTTTGTTCTCCTCGTAATCGGAGAACCCTCCTTCGTAATAATACACTTGCGAATCGCCTTCGAAGGCCAGAATATGGGTACAGACCCTATCCAGAAACCAACGGTCGTGACTGATGATGACCGCACAACCGGCAAAATTCTCCACTGCCTCTTCCAGGGCCCGCATGGTATTCACGTCCAAATCGTTGGTCGGCTCGTCCAGAAGAAGGACGTTTCCACCTTCCTTCAAAGCCATCGCGAGGTGAAGACGGTTCCGTTCACCCCCCGAAAGAACACCGATCTTCTTACTTTGGTCGGGACCGGAAAAATTGAATTTACTCAGGTAAGCTCTCGAATTGATGATCTGGCCACCCATTTCGAATTGTTCCTGGCCATCGGCAATGATCTCATAAATGGATTTATTGGGATCCATCTTTTCGTGAGCCTGGTCCACATAGGCGATCTTGACCGTGTCACCGATCTCAAAAGAACCGGCATCGGGTTGGATCTGGCCCATGATCATCCTGAAAATAGTGGACTTACCCGCGCCATTTGGACCAATGATCCCCACGATCCCGGCGGGTGGAAGACTGAAATTGAGATCCTCATAAAGGAGTTTATCACCAAAAGCTTTTTTCACATGATTGGCATCGATCACATTCGTTCCCAATCTTGGACCAGGTGGAATGTATAATTCGAGTTTGGCCTCTTTCTCCTTGACCTCCTCGTTGAGCATCTTTTCGTAATTGTTCAAACGAGCCTTCGACTTGGCCTGTCGCCCCTTGGGATTCATTCGGACCCAGTCCAATTCGCGTTCAAGGGTCTTGCGTCTTTTGCTGGCCTGTTTCTCTTCCTGTTCAAGTCGTTTTGCCTTTTGCTCCAACCAACTGCTATAGTTTCCTTTCCAAGGGATGCCCTCTCCTCGATCGAGTTCGAGGATCCAACCGGCAACATTATCCAGGAAGTAGCGGTCGTGAGTAACGGCGATCACCGTTCCCTTATACTGCTGAAGATGTTGTTCCAACCACATCACAGATTCTGCATCAAGGTGGTTGGTAGGTTCGTCCAGAAGCAGAACATCCGGTTGTTGGATCAACAGCCTGCACAGAGCTACCCTTCTCTTCTCTCCTCCAGAGAGAACCGAAATGGGCGTGTCTCCTTCCGGACAATTCAGAGCTCCCATTGCCCGATTCAACATTGTATCGAGTTCCCAGGCATTGGAAGCATCAATTCGGTCCTGAAGCTCGGCCTGGCGGTTCATGAGTTTTTCCATCTTTTCGGCATCCTCATAGACCTCGGGTAAGCCGAATTGATCATTGATCTTGTTGTATTCATCAAGAAGGTCGACCATCTCCTGAGCTCCCTCCTTAACAATATCCATCACGGTCTTGGTCTCGTCCAATTGGGGTTCCTGCTCCAGGAAACCCACCGAATATCCAGGACTCCAAACGACATTTCCATGATAGTTCTGTTCCACACCGGCAATGATCTTCAACAAAGTGGACTTACCGGAACCATTCAGACCCAGGATACCGATCTTGGCTCCATAGAAGAAACTGAGGTAGATATCCTTGATGATGGTCTTGTTATTGTTGGGCAGTATCTTACTGACACCGCTCATTGAGAAAATGACCTTTTTATCGTCAGACATATGTATTGTGATTTGTCCCGCGAATATCGGCAATATTGAATGATCCGAAATGGTTTTCATTTTGTTTTACTTTACACCAAATCCCTGATATGAACCTTCGCCCTTTTGCCATTTTCATGTTCCTCCTATGGGCCCCTCTATCCTATTCACAGACCTTCGACCTGAAAGGAAGGATATTCGAAAAGGCTACCGGAAAACCCCTTGACAATATCTATGTGGTCAATACAAGTACCTTGAGGTCCACGATCTCCGACGAACTTGGTTCCTTTTTCATTGAAGGAAATCAGGGTGACACGATCGTTTTTTCCAACATCAGTTTCAAATTCTTTTACTATTACGTTCCTGAAAGACCTTCCCTCCCACTGATCATTCAACTAGAAGAGAGAAATTATCTACTTGAAGAGGTCAATGTTTCTGGATATCGATTGACCACCAATGACCCTGAACCGATCGAATTGGATCGACCCCTTGTTCCACCGTCCGAAGAGATCAATGAACCTATGATCATTCAGCCTTCTCTTTCCTCTCCTGTGGATCTCGTCTATTACTATTTTGGATCCAGACCAAAACAGTTCCGCGAACTCCAGGAATTGCGCCGTAGGGATGCATTCAAGTCGAAGTTGAGAGAAGGCTTCAACCGTGAGGCGATCATGTCGATCACAGGGATGTCAAAAGAGGAATTGAATCAATTTCTGTTCTTCTGCAGATATGGAAAAGATGAGATACGAACCTTCAATGATTACGTATTCCTCAATTCGCTGCTCAATTGTTATGAAGAATACCTGAAACAACGGGAAATGGATCAACTTCTGAGGGATCAGGAAGAAGGTTATTGGGAAGATAACTGAACCGTTATAAGGATTTTGATTTTTTTATTATATTGCATTTGATCATTGGTGTTTCATTTTCCTCTTGAAGAGCCGTCCTCATTTATTTGGGACGGCTTTTTTCATATTTTCATATGCCTCAAAGAATCACAAAAGCCATGAATAATCACGAGATCGATTATCGGATCTACGGAGATGACCTTCAATGCGTGGAGATCGAACTGGACCCAGGAGAAGCCGTTGTCGCAGAGCCTGGAAGTATGATGACCATGAATCAGGATATTTCCATGACCACCCTGTTTGGAGATGGAAGTCAACGTGACAAATCCCTTCTAGACAAGTTCCTATCCGCTGGAAAGCGTGTCCTCACAGGCGAAGGGTTGTTCATGACCATGTTCACCAATCAGGGATCCCAAAAAGAACATGTGACCTTTGCCGCCCCCTATCCCGGGAAGATCATTCCTCTGGACCTCAGTGAACACCAGGGACGAATGGTCTGCCAAAAGGATGCTTTTCTTTGCGCGGCGAAAGGTGTTTCCATTGGGATCGCCTTTCAAAAGCGTCTGGGCACCGGACTCTTTGGGGGCGAGGGTTTCATCATGCAAAGTCTCGAGGGAGATGGAAAGGCATTCTTACACGCAGGTGGAACTATCCTTGAAAGAGATCTGAAGCCGGGTCAACGATTGAAGGTTGATACGGGATGTCTTGTAGCCCTTTCAAGAGATGTCCATTATGATATCGAGTTCGTTGGAGGGGTCAGGAATGCCATTTTTGGAGGTGAAGGGATCTTTTTTGCCACCCTTACCGGGCCCGGAAAAGTATGGATACAAAGCCTGCCTTTTAGTCGGCTCGCAGACCGGATCATCGCATCTGCTCCTAAGATGGGGGGTAAGAACAAAGGCGAAGGCAGCATCCTTGGCGGTCTAGGAAATATTTTCGAGAATAATAACCTCTAAATTCTCGTATCCATGTTCTTCATCTTTGGCTTTGGACATCCCATTCACAAAGAGATCGGTCCTACCTCTGAAAGAACCTGTCCCCGATGTGGGAATACCCGTTTTTGGATCCTACACAAGATCAGTCATTGGTTTACTTTGTTCTTCATACCCATTATTCCGACGAGCACCAAAAGATTCGAAGCCTGCCCCATTTGTGGCGAATCCCAGCCTCTTTCGCAAGAGGAATACCAGGAACTAAAGCCCATTGCTGAACGAAACCTTGAGATCATTGAAAGTGAGGGAGAGTGAGGAAGGAGGAATGAGTGAAATTTAGAGTGAAAAATGTAGAATATAAAATTCCAAACTGCCAATTGCCAATTGCCAACCTGGCAATAGTGAGAAGTGAGGAATATTGAATTCCCTACTGTCAATTGCCAATTGCCAACAAAATCACCTTCAACCCAAAACTTTCAACATACAACCCATAACCTTTAACCCCCAACCGACCACCATGCGTCCACTACCAGGAGATTACGCCCCTTATTACACGGGTTATGTCAATTATACTGAGGAACAAGAACCCCTTGAGGCATTAATGAGATCCTATGAGGAGCTGGAGGATTTCTTTCCGCGGGTGACCCCCGAGAACCTGAATTTCCGATATGCCCCAGAAAAATGGAGTGTGATCGAGGTTCTGGTGCACCTCATGGATTGTGAG
>JAJLJK010000327.1:0-2642 GCA_033844885.1 Bacteroidota bacterium
TTCTCATAAAGGTCTTTTCCCATTCCAGGGAACTGTGATCCCTGTCCGGGAAATACAAAGGCTTTCATAAGGGCTGGTATTTATTCTCCGTAATATTCGACAAAATTATTCTCAGTCTCTTCCAGTCGGATGCAATGAAGAGTGGCATTGTACTCAGCGATGAGGGGAAAGAGGATCTTCCAGATCTCCATCGCCAAGTTCTCAGTGCTAGTCAATTTTCCCTTCATGAACGGAACATCCGTGTTCAGGTTCTTGTGATCAAGATGATCCGTGACATTTTCGCGGATCAACCTCTTCAGATCGTTCAAGTTGATGACGAAGCCGGTATCAGGATCGATCTCGCCTTTAACCGTAACGATGAGATTGAAATTGTGTCCATGAAAATTCCGATTGGCACATTTGCCAAAGACCGCATCGTTCTGTTCCTCCGTCCAATTCGGGTTGTACAGTTGGTGAGCTGCGTTGAAGCGCTCTCTTCTTTGAATATAGATCATTCCTCCTGGGTGGATTATCGAGGCAAAAATAAGGTTTTATCCGCCGGAAAAGGGGTGCCAAATGTCATCCCTTTTTACCGGATCTTATAACTGATGAGCGTTCGTTCGGGGGTTCCGATGATCAGGTCGATCCCTGTATCAGGGGCCATTTTCTGGATGCAGAATCCTGTCGAACCATAGAGAGGAAACCCTTCCACCGCCTCTCCATCCTCATCCCAAAGGAACACTTTTTGATCCTCCTCCGAAGAATATCCCGTGTATCCATAGGTGCGGATTGGGCCAAATCCAGGTACAGCCGTAAGATCGATATCAAAGGGATGATCTGGATCTTTCACCACCAGTTTATCACCATTCAAGGTGATCAAGGTCATTCCATCGGCGGTAACACTGGCAGGGCCAGACGACAAGCCGATGTCGATGGTTTCTCCCCTTCCGTTGAAGTAGAGTAGAACCATCTCCCCATCGCGATTCAGACCGATCAATCTGGGTTCGTCCTGCGGTTTTTCCCGATAGGGGAAAAGATCGGTCTGCAGCCCTGGAAAATGGTCCTCCACTTTGATCCTTGTCTCACCACGACGGTTCAACAGATGGATCTTTCCGGATCCCTCCACAGCAAGGATGTAATCTCGGGTACCCACACGCAGGTGTTTAGGCGTCTGGACAATATTGCTTTCTGTTGGAGTGAAATTCCACCCCTCCACTTGTTTTCCTTCCAGGCTATAGTTCAATAAACGGTTCCCGGCAGGGATGATCACCCGATAGGAACGGGTGTTGTCGTAGTCGAATACCGCTGCTCCTGCAGTGGCTTGATGAGGGAGCTTTGTGGGAAATTGTTCTACATCTCTACCCAGGCGATCCACCAGATAAAGACTGGAAGGGGTAGAAAAGACCATTTGTAATTTTTTGTTCCGATAAGCATCCACCTGCTCTACATTACCTAGGATAGGACCGTCGATCGTCCTGGACCAAAGGATCTTTCCTTTTCGATTGACCAGATATATCCGGTTTGCTTCATCCTGGACAATCACCTCGATCTCGCCATTGTAGTGGTTCTTAACAGGATGGGGTTTTCCGATCATGTTCGATTCGAGTTCCACCGTCCACAGTTGTCTTGCTTCCTGTTGTTCCTGTGCCTTTCGGCGGATGATGGCCGTCGCAACGGCAGCTTCTTTCTCAACGTGGAGCCGAAGAGCAAACCATTCCAAACTTTGCCATTCCTCACGATCCGTTTCCAATTGCCGGGCATCCTCCTTGGAGAGAAGATCTCGAAGGATGCCTAATGCCTCAGGGGTTCTGGCAAAACCCAATAATTGCCCATCCGAAGGAAGTTCGCCTTCCACCTCATCGAAAACAGCATCTTCAGATAGGGTTCGCTGAGCCAAAAGGCTATTCAAACAATTCTTCAAGGTCAATGGATTCTGACTCAGGATGAGGAAATCGTCATAGATCAAATAATATGGGTCGGTGAGGCCACGAAATAGCCGACCGAAAGCACCTTGAAAAAGGCCCTTGCTCCTGATCTTTTTGATCGGAAATTCTCGGTATGACTCTACGGGATCCTGCTCTGACAGGGTCTGCAAAAAGATCTGGGTGGATTCAGGGTCATCCATTCCAATGAACCCGACCTTGTTATCCGCCAGGGTTCCGCCTGCATTTTCCAGGTAGAACATCCCCCATTCACCTGAAAGATGGATTAGAAAACCTTCCTTAAGCTCTTCCATTGATACGGGGAGCATATCCATATATCCCCTGATCAATCGGTTTTTTTCCAAAAAAGGTTGATAGGCATTGTAATACCCCATCAGGTCCTCCACCGAGATGACCACACCTGCAGCCGCATTGGATGGGATCACCTTTCTGGATCTTGCTTCGGCAGTTCCTCCTAGGTTGAGGGTCGAAAGGTATTTGTGGGATGAATCGGGAAAGAGTACGATTCCAGAAAACAACCAAAGATCCTTTTCTGGGTGGAGATCAAAGGATGCCCAGGTTCCAAGATTTTCAAAATAAGTGGGGTTCGATCCCGGAATTTGATTCTTGACAAACGCACCGAATTCATCCATTTGAATGAGGATATTCAAAGGATCACGACGGTTCGTGGTCTCCAGGGCCTTGACAAATCCTGGTTCATTCATCAAAGAAAGGCCTGCC
>JAJLJK010000328.1:0-5970 GCA_033844885.1 Bacteroidota bacterium
ACCTTCTTCCATGCCCGATGTGATCATTGCGGGATTGCCAAAAGCGGGAACCTGGTGGATGGCCAAAGCCTTACGTGCGCATCCTGAGGTAGAAATGGTCAAGGATCTCGTACCCGGAAAGGGCGAATTGCGATTCTTTTCGATCCGTTTTGGGCTTCCTCTCCGACAGTATTTCAAACTTTTTAAGGAACGCCGTAGACCGGGAATCTTACTCTTTGAAAAATCTCCGGATTACAGCATTCTCAGTGAACGCAGACTTCGATTGATCAAGACCTTGAATCCTAATATTCGGATGATCCTGATCTTTCGGGAACCCGTGGAGTGGGCCTTCAGTCATGCCAAGATGGACCTGGTCCGATCCAGAAATGTCAAATTTGAGGACGTTTCGGATGAGCAATTCTTTCGGCATTACCGGAATGCGGCTCGGAAATACGATTTCGAGGCCATCTATCAACGATATACAAAGATATTCGGCGATCATCTTAAGGTTTTCCTGAATGAAGAAATTGAGCGAGATCCTCGAAAGGTATATCAAGAACTTTGTCAATTCCTGGGGATCGAGAAGATTCTTCCAAGTGAGTTCGATCTCGGAAAGCGGGATAATGTCACTCAATCCCTCCCTATGCCTGATTCACATCGGACTCTATTGGAGGATCTGATGGTTCGAAACAGGGGTCATTACCGATCTCTAACGGATTTTCGCAAATGAGATCATATTGGTTCGACAGAGTTTTTAGAAGAGTTACAGCACCTTTCCGGCGGCTGCCGGATTTTGTGATCATTGGGACCTCAAAAGGGGGTACGACCAGTATGTTTGACCATATTTCGCAACATCCTAAGGTTTTACCATCATCCCGAAAAGAGGTACAGTTCTTTGGAACCAGATATAGGAATGGTTGGAATTGGTATCGAAGCCATTTCCCATTATCCCTTGGGACAAAAGGATTTCTAACGGGAGAGTCAACCCCATACTACCTTTTTCACCCCATGGCGCCTTCACTGATCGCCTCGAGGATGAAGGATCTAAGGATCATTGTCATGCTCCGTAATCCGGTTGAAAGAGCATACAGCCATTTTAAAATGCAACAAAGAAATGGGGTTGAGACCTTTCGATCATTCCAGGAGGCTATAGATGCGGAGGATGAAAGAATTCGATCCCACATGGATAAAGTTTCCATAGACCCTTATTACTATTCCGAGGATCATTTGCGTTTTGCCTATTTGCACAGAGGACTTTATGGGCAGCAATTGGAAAGATGGTTCAGCTTTTTTCCTCGTGAGAATTTCCACTTCATAAAAAGTGAGGACTTCTTTCAAGACCCACAAATGGCATTATTCGGAGTTCAAGATTTCTTGGATTTGGATAGAATGGATCCCGGCACGCTGAAACCTAAGAATCAAGGGAATTATTCCATTAGTGATTTCACCCTGCCGGAGGATTGGAGAGACCGATATTTCGAAGACATGAAGAAACTTAAGAGTTTGACCGGTATAGACTTTAATTGGGATTTATGAGGATCGCTCTTTTATCCACCTACTTTGAAAATATCGGTGACGATCTGATCCGTTCGGGAATACTTGAGGTAGTAAATTCCACCTTTCCGAATGCGGAAATCATTCATTTGTCAAAGTCAAATCGGTTTAGCCTGGTAGCGGATTTTGGAACCCTCACTCATTTTCCAAGATGGCAGATGTCAGGGTCTGAGAAGCTTTGGCATGATCGACTTCTCAGGTATTTTCCCAAGGGGATCTTTCAAAAGAGGTTTAATGATAGGGTTCTAGGGTCTGATGTTTTGTTGATCGCCGGCACCCCACTTTTCTATTTTACCAGGAAGAAATTCACGTTCCTAAAACAAGGGTTCTGGGCCAAGGAGATCATCCAGGAATACATGAAAACCGGGAAGCCCATAATAGTTGCTGGTGCGGGTGTGATCTTTGATCGAAGTGTCGAGGATACTGTCAATGAATGTCAGGATGAAATGGAATTCCTTAGCAATTTGGCTAGATATTCAGAGTACTTCGGAATAAGGGATTCGGTTAGTTTTCAATTATTTGAAGAATTGGAGTTAACCAATCAAGTGGAGTTGACCCATTGCCCATCACTTTGGAACACAGGACCTAAGGTTCAAAGAGAAAAAGATCTTGTTTACATATCCCTCAGCGTCGAATCTGCATCCATTGATGAATTCCCTGAAAGGGCTCGAGAAAAAAGACTTCAAGTCTTCACAGAATTGGTTCAGGATCTTCAGAAAAAGGGAAAGAGAATAAAACTGACGGCTCATAACAATGTGGATCATGAGACCCAAAAGGTATGGGCCTCCAAATTGAGCCTTGAAACCCCCATTCTTGTAAAAAGTAAAGAGATGTTGGAAACTTTTGGAAAACCAGAATTTCTCATTTCGTGGCGGGTTCATGGAGCTATGGCGGCGAGATTGATGGGAACACCTGTCCTGCTTTTCAAAACAGATAACCGATACAAGATGGCTGAGGAAGTTGGTTCGGTGATCCGTGATGACAGGGAGTTTGAGGTTGAGGATACCCCGGATGTCTTAAGGAGGTTTCTGGAAAATCCGGAGAGTGGTCAGCTTCCTGCTGATGAGATAGAAAATGAGAAAAGAAGACTTTCAACGATCTTAAAATCGATCCCCAATGGTTGAAAGCCCTCTTATTTCAGTCATCATTCCCTTCGTCAATCACGAATCGCATATCGAGAATGCTTATTCGTGGATGAAAAAACAGAGTCTCTTAGATTGGGAGCTCCTCTTTATTGACAATGGAGCCACAGATAACAGTCGATCCATTGCAGATTCTATATCAGGGGTCGACCAACGGGTCCATGTAGTGGATCAATCCACCAAAGGGATCGCCCCCGCTAGAAATAAAGGGCTGGAGGAAGCTCGCGGGAAATATGTCAGTTTTCTGGATGTGGATGATCATTTCCACCCGGAAAAGCTGGAGAAGCTCTCCAGGATCATGGAACGATATCCCGAGGTGGGAATGGCCTTCGGCAAGACGGAGAGGATCTACCTGGGAACGGACAAGGTGGTCATCCAGGACTGGGGCGTCGCCCGAAAAGGAGTCAATGCACCTCCGGACCTGGCCATCGATTGGGCCACAAATTTTTACCGACTTCCCCAAACCGGTGCGACCCTGGTTCGGACCGACGTGGCAAGGGCCGTGGGTGGATTTCCTGAGGATATGACCCTTGGGAATGACGATGTGGGTTGGCATATTGAGATCGCCCTTCGTTATCCTATCTATTTTCACCCCGAAGTGGTGGTCCATTATTACCGACATCAAAAAAGTGAAGGTGCCCGCCTCAATCAGGCCGTTTTGGTGGAACAGAGGTATCTGGATGCACACTTGAGATACACCCATCCACGGGGTTTGCGATGGAAAAAGGAAATGAAGGATCCCGCCCTTTTGGCGCGATCAGAGAAAGGGATCACAGGAAACGTGATCTCGCTGATCAGGAAGGGTAGGGAGATACCTCCCTTACCGCCCTCCTTACATCCCTATTACCGTAGGGTCATTCGTTTTCATCAGGATCGACCTTTCCGTTGGGCAAATCTTTATTTCAAAGTGACCCGAAGGTTTCGAGCCTTATTTCAACCGGATCGATTTCCCCTGCGCTAGAATGAACAAAGGACCTGTATACTATCTTAAGGCCGCTTCCCAAAAGATCGGAAGACGGATCTGGCCCCGTTACAAACGGAAGAATGTCACGCTATTTCGCTATACCACTGCCTTGGGGGATGCCTTGTTTCTGACAACCTTGGCACGTGAAGTGAAAAAGCGCAATCCCCGGGCCCATGTTCATGTCATCACCGGTTTGCCGATGATCTTTGACCGAAATCCGGATGTGGACAAGGTATCCAGGGAACCAAATGAGAAAACACCGGGATTGGGAAGATTCCTGGTTCGATACGAGCATAAGTTCCCCTGGCAGGGGAAACATCTTTTGGAACATTGTAAGGAGGTAGTGGATATCCGTGACGAGATAGAGCATCGGACCTATATCTTTCCTTCGGCGGAGGATCATCAGTGGGCTGAGGACCTGGTTCGGGAGATCGGAGAAGCACCGATTCTCATCAATCGGGTGGCAGGTCCAAGAACCGATAAGAAGAACTGGCCCAACGAATATTGGGAGAAACTGGTTCCCGAACTATTGAAGATAGCACCCGTGGTGGAGATCGGCACCCAATACCCAAGTCCTTTACCAAAGGACCCAAGATTTACCGATCTGGTCAAAAAGACCTCCCTGCATCAGACCGCTGCATTGATGAAACGCAGTCGCTTATTGATCTGCCCCGTGACCGGAACCTTACATCTGGCAGCTGCATATGATCTGCCTACCCTATGTATACTCGGCGGAAGTGAACCTGCCTACGCCACAGCCTATCCGAATACCCACTATATAGAGAATCGCCCACCCTGTGCCGATTGCTATGAACAAGGGCCATGTGGATTTGAATTTAGATGTTTGGTGGAGATTGACCCTCAAAAGGTGTTGATAAAGATAAAGGAGTTGACGGATCACTGATGGTATTCAATACCTACACATTCCTACTATTTTTCATTCTCTTTTATGGTCTTTATTGGACTGTTGGGAGAAGATCCATTGAGATCAGAAATTGGATCATTCTAGTAGGTAGCTATGTCTTTTATGGGTGGTGGGATTGGCGATTTCTTAGTTTAATTGCCTTTAGCACCCTCGTAGATTTCTGGATGGGAATCCGAATCCAACAAAATGAAAAGAGAACTCTTCGAAGAACTTTCTTGTGGATTTCGATAGGTGTGAACCTAGGATTACTCGGCTTTTTCAAGTATTACAATTTTTTTGTTGATAGTTGGGCAAAAGCTTGGGAGGGTCTTGGGTATTCAATGGATCCTTGGACATTGAATATCATTCTCCCTGTTGGTATCAGTTTCTATACCTTTCAGACCATGAGTTATTCCATCGATATCTATCGTCGGAATCTCGAACCCACAAGAAATTTCATTGCATTCGCTGCCTTTGTGAGCTTTTTCCCCCAATTGGTAGCCGGTCCGATCGAAAGGGCATCCAATCTACTTCCTCAGATTCTAAAGAGAATACCTTTCAGTTATGAACAAAGCGTTCAGGGAATTAGACTGATAGTCTGGGGAATGTTCAAAAAAGTTGTCATTGCCGATAATCTGGGACCCATGGTGGATTCTATTTTTTCATCACCGGAGGAATACGGTTCTTTGACTTTGATCCTGGGGGTAATCTATTTCTCGGTTCAGATCTATTGTGACTTTAGCGGTTATTCTGATATCGCCATAGGAGTTTCCAAAACGTTGGGATTTGAATTGATGACAAATTTCAATAGACCCTACTTCTCAAGAAATATTGGTGAGTTTTGGAAAAAATGGCATATCTCCCTTTCCACCTGGTTTAGGGATTACTTATACATTCCTCTTGGGGGATCGAGGGTATCAAGCTTGAAGGCCATTCGAAATATCCTAATTGTTTTTTTGGTCAGTGGATTCTGGCATGGGGCCAATTGGACCTTTCTGGTTTGGGGCGGACTGCATGGATTGTATTATGTACCCTCTTTTATCAAAAAAAAGAAAGATCAAGTAAAGGAGGCTAGGGAGTCCAGGGTTAAGCATCTTTATGGCATCCTTTCAACTTATTTTATTGTTCTTTTTGCATGGGTATTCTTTCGATCGGATTCCGTTAGAAATGCTATTCATTTTTTTCAAGAGATGATTCAGTTGGATAACTTAAGTATCCAATGGCTAAGGGGCGTTCCATTTGTATTAATGATTCTATTATTCGACCTATTAGTAAGAGATGTTCGAAACCCATTTCAAAAAAATCATCGATTCATTTATCGTTCTATATTTCTCGTTCAGTTAATACTGATCTACAATTACTTTGGTGAAAGGAGTACGTTTATCTATTTCCAGTTCTGATGGGTAGGTTACTCAAAAGAGGATTTT
>JAJLJK010000329.1:0-2132 GCA_033844885.1 Bacteroidota bacterium
TAAACGCGGGGTTCCATAAAGTTCTCCCAACGTTTGAATTGTTTCCATCCCTTTCCCTTTTCCACTTCGCGGTCCTTCCAATACTCGTTGAAGGATTTTTGGACCTCGTAGAAATTCACTCTATGGTCCTTCATTCCATCCACCCACTCCTGAGCATGGGCATATGGAACCACCATCACCATTGCCAGCAGGCAAAGGATCTTCTTCATGTTCGTCATGTTCTGTAGCAAAAATTTACCCTACTGTTACCTCCACATAAACGCTTCCAACATCAAAAAAGTTGGAACTATTTGTCTCCGTGGAAGTTCAACAGCGCGGCAAAATACAAAACAATGTGAATCGTGATGGTGACCTTTATCCTGAAACCTCTTTCAGTTTCCGACGGTAGGCGGAGAACAACTTGGATTTACTGATGAACCCCATGTAACGGCCATCTTGGGTAACTGGAAGATTCCAGGCCCCTGTGGTCTGAAACTTTTGCATGACCTCATCCATTCGTTCCGATCTTTCGATCACGGCTGGAGGCGCCAGCATCAGTTCACTCACTGATATTTTATCATAGAGCTTCTGGTCGAATAAGAGTTGTTTGAAGTCATCCAGGGTAAGGACACCGCGAAGGGCACCATCCTCGTCCACCACCGGGAAGATATTTCTTCGACTTTTGGAAAAAGCCTGAACCAGATCCCGAAGTTTCATATCCTGCTTGACCTCCACAAAATCACTTTCCACTACATCCTCCAACCTCATCAAAGTAAGAATGGCCTGATCCTTATCATGGGTGATCAGTTCTCCCCTCTTGGCCAATTGTCGGGTATAGATCGAGTGTGGCATGATCCCCCGACTTACCAAAAAGGCTGTGGCAGAGGTCAGCATCAGTGGGATAAAAAGTTGATAGCCCCCCGTTATCTCCGCGATCATAAAGATGGCTGTAAGGGGTGCATGTAGGACGCCTGCCATCAACCCGGCCATCCCCGCAAGGGCAAAATGGGATTCTTGAAGGGTTCCTGGCTCAAATTGATTGAACCCTAACGCAAAGACAAACCCAAGGGCGCAACCGATGAACAGGGATGGGGCAAAGATCCCCCCCACTCCTCCGGCAGCCAGAGTGAAAGAGGTCGCAAAGGCCTTGAACATGACCAGGCCAAAAAGCAAAAGGAGCACCAGTCCTGCCGAGTCCGCATAACTATAGAGAAAACTTCGCTCCAGGACCGCGAGGTAATTTCCATTCAACAAATTATTCACGGTCTCATAACCCTCACCATAGAGCGGAGGAACGAAGAAAATGAGCATTCCGATCATCAATCCACCAAAGATCACACGGTAAGTGGACTTTCGCATTCGCTCGAACTGCTGGTCCACATAGTTGAAGACCTTGGTAAAATAGATGCTTGCAAAAGCCGTCAGGACTCCAAGGACGATATAGAATGGAAGTTCCTTGACCGCAAATCCCTCCTGTATGGGGAAGTGAAACAATTGGTCATTTCCAAAAATGAAGATAGAGGTCACGGCACCTGATACCGAGGCCAAAAGCAAAGGGATCAGGGACGCAAGGGTCAGATCCAAACTGAATATCTCAATGGTGAAAATGATGGCCGCGATGGGCGCATTGAAGATGGAAGCCATGGCTCCAGCCGTGGCGCAACTTATCAAAAGGATCCGCGATTTGTAATTGAGGTGCATGATCCGACCCAGATTGGATCCAATGGCAGACCCGGTACTTACTGTAGGGCCCTCCAATCCTACTGAACCACCAAAACCAACGGTGAACATGGAGGTGATCAGAGAGGCGTACATCTTGTAGGGCCGAAGGATCCCATTGCGTTTGGAGATCGCATAGAGCGTGCTTGGGATCCCTTCACCCACCGGGTGACGAAGGATCTTGACGATCACAACCGAGATGGCGATACCGATGACCGGAAAAACAAAATAATAGGGATTGTAATAATCACTGAAGGTGCCCGAACTGACAAACTCCTGAACGATATGGGTGGAGTTCTTCAAGGTCACTGCCCCAAGCCCAGAGATCAGGCCCACCACTACCGAAAGGAAAATGATAAAGGTCCTGTGTGGAATGTACTTGACACGCCAGACGAGGAATGATCCCAAAAGGTTCTCCAATCGGTCTAACATGG
>JAJLJK010000330.1:0-8563 GCA_033844885.1 Bacteroidota bacterium
ACCTCTGCCCAGTAAATGAGATTGCCGGGCGCGGCCTTTTCATACATCCAAAAGTAAAGGGTGGTACCTCCAATGAGGATCGAGATCCCCATGAAATGAGCCCAATGAAAGAGTTTTTTCCACTGCTTTGAATCGTAGATCAGAGCGAGAGTGGTCAGGGCCTGGAATGGAAGTGAGGGAAGTCCTTTCATCATGAAACCAACCAGGCAAAAAAGATAACTCCAGAGGTAAAAGGAACTCCACTTTTGTTCACGGCTGAATTTCTCCATCAGGGTGAACTGGGCAAAGACCAACCAGGAGTATAGGATATCGATATGTCCAAGGAGAGAGGAATAGATCAGGAGCCTTCCATTTGTCAGCCAGATCAGGGAGACCAGGGCTCCGACCTTCCAATCTTTCTTTTGTTTGAAATAAAGGTAAATGTGAATGGCAAAACCCCACATCGGGATCACGCTGGGCAAGCGCAAGGTGAGTTCGGAGAAATTCCCGAATAACTCAAAGAATCCAATGAGGATCCAATTGTAAAGAGGGGGTTTATTGAAATACAACCATCCGTTCATGGTCGGGACGATGAAATCTCCGGAAAAGATCATTTCGGCCGAGATCAATCCCCGTGTAGGTTCATCAGCCAAAAGCGGAAGAAGTCCGAGATTCCAGAATGTGGCAGGAACAAGCAGGATAAAAGTGATGAGAATCCAGGTTCGGTCCTGTTTCCAGATCGGAACAAGGGTATGAGTTCCCTGATGATTTGTCATGGATCTATTCCGATTTTTGAGTAGCGAATGATCTCAATGGTCCTTAAAGTTTCTTGCCTGGATTCTGGAATAAGGAAATCCAGGCTAAGAATGGAAATGTGAAATTTCGGAAAGGACCGTATCACTTCTCGCGAATAATCATTGAGGTTTGGATCAGCATTCGAATTTACCACCAAAAGAAATTCATTAGGGAGGTTTTTCCTATTGCGAAGTCCATCCATGGTGATGACCTGATATTCCTTGTCCATGTAGAAATCAAGAGCAAATCCCCCATCGGTCGAATTCACAAAAATTGGGGTTGAGAATTCCTCGGCCTCAAGATAATGCGCCACTTGCGAGGAGCTTTGATATTGCAAAAGGTGAGGGTAAAAATGGCCATTCATGACCAGGTTCACAGAAAGTGAGGCTGTAACCGATGCTAGCACCCATCGGGCAAATCGTTTACGCCGGGTGAAAAGGTAGACACTCCAAAGGACAAGGGCGACCCATCCTATGATCATGCCCCAGGAAGGAAAGGGGAAGAACCGAAATTGGATAAGGATCCCAAAGGCAATGGATAATAGAAGGACCAATCCTTGGAGTATGTCTGCAAGATGGATCCTCCATTTCCCCGGACGGTCCATAAGGTAAAAGACCAGTTTGGCCACAAGGATGGATAAAAAAGGATAGGTGGGCCAGATGTAATGGGGTAGCTTGTATTGAGAAAAGGACATGGCAATGAAGGGGAAAAGAAATCCCCCGATCAACAACCAATCCGGAGATCCTCGGCCTGTGAGCCATTGCTGCCCCGCTTCCTTTAGGGAATGGAATAAGGCCCAGATCCCCAGAAAAGAAAAAGGGAGAAAGGACCATAGGTAATTATCAATGAAAAATGTCGGCCCCGAATCATCTTTCCAGACATTTTCTCCAGTCAACCGGCCAAAGCTCTGCGTCCAAAAGTAGAACCTCACGCCACTGACCCCTGTCTTCCATTCCTCTCCTGATTCACTGAAAAAGCGGACCTCCTTTTCGGGATGCATATCGAATTGAGTGTACAATCCCCAAACCATGGGTGAAAGGACCACAGCAGTGATCAAAATTCCAAGCAGCCATTCCTTTCGGAAGAGATCCTTCCATTGCCTGTTGGCGATGAAATAGGTTCCGAGGGCCAGAAGGGGGATCATCAGGCCCAAAGGTCCCTTGGCCAGCATACCCAATCCTATTCCGATAAACCCCCAGATCAAGGAAGATCTTTTTTGGGATTGAATGAATTCCATGATCTGCCAGATCGCAAAGGGAATGATCCCTGTTAACAGGCCATCTGTTCGGACATCATTGTTCATAAGGAAAGTAGCCTGTGTAGCAAAGAGAATCAGTGCTGAAACCACCCCGACCTCTTTCGAATACAGGCGCTCACCGATCTTGAAGGTCGAGAAGAGTCCAATGATGGTGAACAGAAAGGTGGGGAGTTTGAAGACCCAGGTATGAACCCCGAAAATTGAGAATAGGCCGGCAGCCGTCCAAAAGATCAATGGTGGTTTATCCAGATAGTCGGCACCTTGAAAATAGACCTCAAGAAAACTGCGGGTGTTCAGCATTTCCTTGGCGATGGCAGCGTATTGTGCCGAATCCACCTCCATCACATCGATGAAAAGACCACGTACGTAGATCACCCCCCCAAGCACGAAAAGGAGTTTGATGAGTCCGGGATAAGGGATGGATGCTAATCGGGTCATCAGCGAATCAGGTCCTGTATTATTTGCGAAGGTAGGGTTTTCCGTTGTTGACCATCGGGGCAGGTGATTGCCCAAAAGTGTATCATGGCTCGATGTTCTGATCCAATGAACGGATCATTTGGAGGATCTGGCTAGGCCAGTCATTGATCGATTCACCGAATTTGTGGAGAATAAAAGGTGCCAGGAAAGTGATCGGAGTCTTATTCTTCCAATGTAATCCGGAAGGGATCCCGGATCCGAGGAAGAACCCGGGTACGTGGGCGTCATATGGAAAGGGTGACCCATGAGTGGTTCCACGCGAACCGTATTCAATGTAGTATTTCTGCCAGATGAGCCGGATATCCGGAGAGCGCCCTTCGAAGTGACCGTTTTGGAAGAAGCTGGAGAATTCATTGTGGAAGAGGGGGTCTGACTTGGGAGACCAGGCTTCCAGAACATAGGGAAGAGTGCGGGTGGCATTCATTAGATCCCGGATGATCTTGGTGGAATCAGGATCAGCCATGCGATCCCAATACACATAGATGCCGCCGTCATAATATCGAAACGGAATGGAACCTTGTGTGTTCCTTCGAATATCCTCCTCTATAGAAGTAGGATAAAGATTTTCTGCCTTTCGGCCGACGGAACGTGAGTATCCGGGAGGATCGGCGACTCCATGGTCAGAAGTGAGGAACATCAGATAATGGTCTCTTCCTATCGTTGAATCCAGATAGAGAATGAACTTATCGAGTTCTTCATTGAATCGAAGGTAGGTATCCACCACTTCCCAACTGAGTGGACCGAAATCATGTCCAATGTAATCTGGAGCCGAAAAACCCAAGGTCAGCATTTGGGTCTCCCCCTCAACATTCATTTCGGGAAGGAGTTGATAGGCAAGGTCAAAAACCAAGGTGTTACCGGCAGGAACATATCGGATCCCCTTGAATCCCTTTTGCTGCTTGAGCTCCTTGAGATCGTAGGGAAAGGAGGGATCCCTTCCACGTAGAATGGCCTTTTCCCAGGAAACCGCATCAGGTGTGCAGTGAGTCTCATAAACACTGTCAGGAGCCAAAGGAACCCAAAGGCCCTGGAGATGATCATTGATCCGATCCGGAGCATTGAAGGCCTTTAGACGATCTTTGTATTGGGTATAGGAAGGGTAGTAGGAATTTGAGGTGAAATTACCCTCATCATCGAGCCAAATAGCGAGATCTCCTTCCCGACCTACCGGAAAAATGGCGCCTCGGTCCTTTAGTGAGATCCCTATCACCTGGTTCAGTTTTCCGGTCATCTTCAATCGATCACCAAAAGTTGGGGCCATCAGGTTCCTTGAACTCACAAGGATATCCCCACCCGAAACCGTATCATCGGCGCAATAGAATGATCGATCGCGGTACGGATCGTACCAGTGGTTTCCCACGATCCCATGTTCACTAGGGGTAGTACCTGTAAAGATGGTCGCATGCCCGGGGCCGGTATAGGTCGGCACATAGGTATAGGTCAGGCTATCAAAGCTCAGTCCCTCCTTTTCCAACCGGCCGAAACCCTTATCACCAAAGGACGGCCTCATTCTGTCAATGAGTTCATACCTCAACTGATCCACCACGATCCCAATGATGATCCTGGGGGGTTCTTGCTGGGCTTGAAGTAGAACTGGAAAAAGAAAGAATAACCAAAGTGATCCCCTCATCGAGCCGAATGTTATGTTTCTTCCTGAAGGGTGGAACGGAGATCTTCCAATTTTAGTTGAACCTCCTCCCATTCGACCATCAAAACATTGAGTTCCTCCCTTTTCGCCTCGTATTTCTCATAGAAATTAGGGTCTTCCTTGTTGATCCTTTTGAAGGTTTCGGGATCGTGAAGCGCCTCATCCCATTCTGCCAACTGAGTTTCGAAAGCCTCAATACTTTCTTCCAACTTTTCCAGTCTCTTTTGGAACTTTTTCACTTCTTTTTCTGCTTCCCTTTTCTCCCTGAAATTCATACCGGAAGCCGTTGGAGCACTCGACTTGGTTGATTTTCTAGCTTCCTTTTTCTCTGCTTCGTATTCTCGAAGTGAGGCCAATTTCTTTTGTTCGAGGAAGTAATCGATCCCACCTAGATATTCCTTTACTCTTCCCTCCCTGAACTCATAGACCTTCGAGGCCAGTCCATTGAGGAAATCCCGGTCGTGGGAAACGATGATCACGGTACCATCATACTGAAGAAGAGCTTGTTTTAGAACATCTTTTGCTCGCATGTCCAGGTGGTTGGTAGGCTCATCGAGGATCAGGAGATTGTGAGGATGGAGCATCAGTTTACAAAGGGCTAACCTCCCGCGTTCTCCTCCTGAAAGGACCTTGACCTTTTTTTCGACCTGATCGCCAGAGAACATGAAGGCACCTAGAAGGTTTCTTGCATTCTTTCGGTTCTCCTCAGAGGATGCATCTTCTATCGTGGCGAGAACGGTCTTGTTCCCGTCCAGTTTTTCTGCCTGATTCTGGGCAAAGTATCCAACATCCACATTATGCCCCATTTCGACGGTCCCTGTGTGGTCCAATTCTCCGATCAAGATCTTGACCAAGGTAGATTTTCCCATTCCGTTCTTACCGACGAAGGCGATCCTGTCATGGCGCTCGACCTCCAAGTCAACACCGAGGAGAACCTGCTTATCTCCAAAGTTCTTCCTGATGCCTTCTCCCTTGATGACAACCTTTCCACTTCTCGGTGCTGGAGGGAAGCGAAAGTGCATGGTTCGGGTATCGTCCTCATCCACTTCGATCCGGTCCATCCGATCCAATTTCTTGATGAGGGATTGGGCAAAACTGGCCTTTGAAGCCTTTGCCCTGAATTTCTCAATAAGTTGTTCGGTGTGTTTGATCTCCTTTTCCTGATTCTTTTGGGCCTGCAGTTGGGTTTGCTTTTGCTCCTCACGGAGGCTCAGGTATTTGGAATAGGGGACGGGGAAATCATAGGTTCGTCCCAAACTGATCTCGATGGTTCGGGTGGTGACATTGTTCAAAAAGGTACGGTCGTGCGAGACAAGAACAACGGCCGAGGGTTGTTGAGACAGAAAATCCTCCAACCACATGATGGATTCGATATCCAGGTGATTCGTAGGTTCATCCAGAAGAAGCAGATCATTCCTTTGCAAAAGGAGTTTGGCAAGCTCGATCCGCATTTGCCACCCACCCGAGAAGGTCTCAATGGGTTTGTGGAAATCCTCAGATGTGAATCCCAGTCCTATCAATACCTTTTCCATGTCGGCCTGATAAGTGAATCCTCCGATCATATTCATACGATCATTGGCGGTATTCAGGTCTTCAATCAATTGCAAATAGGAGTCCGATTCGTAATCGGTCCTTTCTGCAAGGTCATGGTTGATCTCATCGATCGTTCTTTCCAGGCTTTTGATCTCGGTGAAGGTCGACTCGGTCTCTTCCCAAACGGTGACCCCTTTCTTCAGGTGAATATCCTGACTGAGATAACCGATGGTAAATTCCTTTGGAGTGGAGATGTTTCCTTCATCCGGCTTTAGCCAACCGGATAGGATCTTGAGGAGGGTAGACTTCCCCGCTCCATTTCTCCCAACCAGACCTATCCTTTCACCAGGGTTGATCAGAAACGTGACCTGACTGAAAAGATCCTTGCCACCAAAGCTCAAGGTGATGTTATTTACTCCTACCATTTGTAACCTAAAACACGATTTTACCTGGTTGATTCGGTAACTTTGTCCATCAAAATCACCAACGAGAAATGGGGCTGAAAGGTACCAAGATTTACAGCATCGCTAAAATGAAATGTCCACGTTGTCACGAAGGTGATCTGTATCCGGAGCCCAATCCATATAAACTGGGGAAATTGTTTGAGATGTATGACCGTTGCCCCGTGTGTGGACAGAATTACCAGCCCGAACCCAGTTTCTACTATGGGTCCATGTATGTCAGCTATGGCTACACCGTGGCCCTATTCGTAGCGGTCTTCCTGATCGGTAAATTTCTTTTAGGATGGGAGGTATGGGGGATCATTGCCCTCCTTACCGGGGTTCTTCTCGTTCTTGCGCCTGTGCTTTTTCGGATCAGCCGGGCCACGTGGATCAATATCTTTGTCAAATATCGGCCTGATTGGCGTAAAGAGAGCTGAAACGAACAATGTCTGCCTCCCTAGGCAAGGGTATATCCTTCTCCATTAGATCTATCATGCATCGGCTTAAGTAAGGGGTCATTAAAACCCCTCGACTTCCAAGTCCATTGAAGATGAATAGACCCTTTTGGCTGGGATGTTGGCCCAGAAAGGGTTTTCGATCCTTTGTGTTGGGGCGTATTCCGACCCTTCTTCCGATCACCTGATAGGGACAAGTGATGGATCTCTCCAAGAACCCCTGTAGTTCCTCATTGGCTTTTTCGGTTGGAAGCAAGTCCAGATCATTCCATGCATACGTGGCACCGATCGCATATCGATGGTCTCCCAGCGGCAGAATGAAATGGCTACTGTGGATCGGATTCTCAAGTTTCAATTCTGGGGCATGGATCTCCAACAATTCACCTTTAGTAGGGGCAAAGGGAAGGTAATTGAACCAGGGATTTTGATGAAGGGTGGATAACCCTTCTGTGAATACCACCTTACGAAAGACCTCACCACGATACGAAAATCCATCTTTTTCGACCTGAAGATCCGAATGCACAAATTCCCCTTCGATCAATAGATCCTGATCCTTGAGGTATGCTCGCCAGGCATCCAACATGATATCCGGGTCGATCCTACCGGTTTCTCGGACCTCGCCAAGTCCTTTTTCGGCTTTCAAAGATGCATTGGAATTTCTTTGGATAGGTGTCAAGAGATATTGATCCAATGGGGGGCGGTCGGAGGCCACATCCCAATCATTTGTTTCGGCTGTAGAGTGAAACACCCGCCAGATGTGCTCAGGATGAATGAACCGCGAGTTGGTTTCGCGCTCTATTGCCTCGTAGAAACCATGAAGGTCTCTTAACATTTCCTCCGCCTTCCAAACCGCTTTCAGACGTTTCAGAACCACGGGATTCCAAAGTCCTGAAGCCACTCTCGAAGCCGTATTCGGCCTCCTTATATCAATGGTCAGGAACGACCTGTCAAGTTGATGAAGCCTGAACCCGAGTGAAGTGCCGGCAAATCCTTGTCCGATGATTAGGTATTCCTTCATAAACAAAAAACTCCGGCCCTTGGGCCGGAGTTTGATTTGAATTTTGTTGGATCAATATTCCCACATGTCGTGTTCCATGTTCCTGAGCTTATCCTTGATGTGTTGAGCTTCAAGAAGCTGGTCCATGGGTGAATTACGCTTGTACTCAGCAATGGTGCGGTCGTAGACATTGTCCTCCTTGTAGATCACAGAGTTGAACATACGAAGGTGAAGCAATTGGTCAAAGGTCAACCGGTTATTGTTGTTATACATATTGTAGGCAACATGTGTAGACAATGCGTAACGGGCATCGGGAAACCAAACCCAGAACAGGTTGTATACATCCTTGGTCTTTGGATCCTGCGCACGAGGAGAGATACCGATGATCCGGTTCTTCAATTCACCGCGCTGCTTGTCGAAATACCAATCACTCTTGATATCAAAAGCGATGACATTATTCGGATTGATCTTTATGGTATCAATGAGGATGATGACCGTAGGATCATCTGGATCCCAGGTGGTATCCACCCGCATGATACGCTGCTGTACTTCCTGTTCGGTCAAGGGGATCTCGAATCGGTCATCACCGAATACCTCAGTGATGGTTCCTTCTTCAAGGATCCCATCGCGAAGGACGGAGTAGAGACTCTTTCGATCCGGTACATCCTGAATAGGATAGTACATTGGCATATTGATCTTTTCCTTCATGTAGATCCTTTCCCAATGCCTGTATGACCACAACATATCCGCTTCGCGAAGGAAGGGGTAGGGTACAACCCGATTGTGGTGAAAATGCTTGGGGGGATCCGGGATGATGCCATCGTCCTCTGGGGTCAAAACCTGAGCCTTGGCCATCATGCCAAACATCATGGCTCCAGCCAGCATGACCGTTGTGAGGATGTTCTTTTTGGATGTATTCATACCCGTGGGGTTTTTTTATTAGTTCAGGTCGATCGAGATATTACCAACGTCGTTGAC
>JAJLJK010000331.1:0-7557 GCA_033844885.1 Bacteroidota bacterium
TACCAAGAGGAAGTAGAGATCGTGGAACCCACCTTTGACAATGCCGTTGGGGAAGATAGCCTTACCCGTTTCGACAAACCAAAGCGGAAAAAGAAACGACGTAAGAAGGGTGGTCCCGGCAATCAGGGGCCTGACAATCGACCCAATCAAAAGGGTCCGGGAGGAAACCGGAATCAACCGGGCGGAGACCGCGGTCGACGAAAAAAGTCGGGGGATCGTCAATCCAAAGAAGGACCCAAAGCGTCTGAACAGGGTAACAAACCACAGGGCAAGAAACCTGGAAGAAATCGACGTCGAGGTCCCGGAAGGGATAACAACCAATCCAACCGCGGAGGTGAGAACAATGCGTAGAGCGTGGGTCCTCATATCACTCTTCCTTTTGGTGGCCTGTGGAAAGGATGCCTATGTTGAGAAATACGTAACTCCCGGAGAGGTCGGTTGGATCGCCGATTCGATCGCTACCTTCTCCTTTGAGATCACCGATACCACCAAGCCCTACCGGATCGAAGTACGACTTCGACATGATGCCCGTTATCCATTCAGCAATCTTTACCTGTTCCGAAGCATTCATTCGATCCGTGGAAAGGAATTCAGCGATACCGCCGATATGATCCTCGCTGACCAGTACGGGAAATGGCTAGGAACCGGAATAGGGGATGTCAAGACCCTGGTTCAGCCATTTGGGAAGGGAAATCTGTATTTTAAGCGTCCAGGAAAATACTCAATACAACTACAACACGGCATGCGCCAGGACACCTTGAGGGGGATCATGGATGTCGGAGTTGCACTTTACAAGGAAGACCCAAAAAACAATGAGCAAGAAAGATCCTGAGGAAAAAAAACAAGGTCGCGATTTCAGACGAATCGTTCTCTGGTTCTGGATCCTGGTGGCCTGTATCCCACTCTCGGTTTTCCTTGGACTATTCTTGGCCTGGGCCGGCGCCTTTGGACCTCTTCCCACTTTTGAGGAGATCGAGAACCCGAAGAGCAACCTTGCCTCACAGATCATTAGTTCAGATGGTGTACTCATCGGAAAATACTACGCCGAAAACCGCACCCATGCCGAATTCTATGAAATTTCACCCTATGTGATCAATGCTCTGGTAGCCACTGAGGATGAACGGTACTACGACCATAGCGGAATTGATTTCAGGGGACTTGCACGAGCCATTGCATATATGGGAAAAAAGGGAGGAGCTAGTACCATCACCCAGCAGTTGGCCAAGAACCTCTTCAATGAGCCTACCAGCTCCCTGGTCGAAAGGATCAAGCAGAAACTCAAAGAATGGGTGATCGCCTTGCAGATCGAACGGCAATACACCAAGGATGAGATCATTGCCATGTATCTCAACCAGTTTGACTTTCTCTACCAGGCCGTAGGGATCAATAGCGCTGCTCGTATCTACTTCAACACGACTCCTGACAGTTTAAAGATCCATGAAGCCGCACTTTTGGTCGGCATGGTAAAGAACCCTTCCTATTATAATCCTCGACGCGAAGAATCACAGGAACGGACGCTAGGTCGTAGGAACCAGGTCTTTCATCAGATGGAGCGAAATGGTTTGCTGACCCAGGAAGAAGTGGATTCGCTTTCACAACTCCCCTTAGACCTGGACTACACGCCTCAGAGTCACATCGAGGGTCTTGCTCCCTATTTCAGAGAATACCTGAGGAGCTACATGAAGGATTGGATAGAAGAACATCCCAAACCGGATGGTTCCAAATACAACCTGTACACCGACGGATTGAAGATCTACACCACCATAGATTCGAGAATGCAAGCGCATGCGGAGAAGGCGGTACAGGACCATATGGCCAATGTCCAAAGGGTGTTCTTCATGAAAGAGAAAGGTCGGAAGCAAGCGCCCTTTCACAATCTTTCGGACGCCGAGATCGATGCCCTTTTAAAACAAGCCATGCGACGTACGCCTCGATATCGGGGAATGAAGGCTCGCGGTGTGTCAAATGATTCTATCGATCTGGTCTTCAATACTCCGATTCCTATGGAGGTGTTCTCATGGAAAGGAGAGATCGATACCGTCATGAGTCCCATGGACTCGATTCGCTACTACAAATTCTTTTACCATGCCGGCCTGATGTCGGTTGAACCACAAACAGGATTTGTAAAAGCCTGGGTCGGCGGCATCAATTACAAGCATTTCAAGTACGATCATGTGATCCAAGGAGCCAGACAGGTTGGTTCTACGTTCAAACCTTTTGTCTACGCTACAGCCATTAAGCAGAAGCATTATTCGCCCTGTATGGAGGTTCCCAATGTTCGGACTTGTATCGAAAAGGGCATGTTCGATCTCCTCGAGGATTGGTGTCCTTCCAATTCAGATAATGAATACGGTGGGGTTCTCACTCTCAAGGATGCCCTGGCAAAATCCAAGAATACGGTCACGACCTTCCTTATGAAACAGATCGGCCCTTCAGCCGTGGCGAAACTTGCCAGGGACATGGGAGTGAAATCCGAAATTCCTATTCAGCCTTCTATCGCACTTGGGTCAGTGGACCTCAAGGTCTATGAAATGGTTGGGTCATACACCACCTTTGCCAATAAGGGTGTTTACACGGAACCCATCATGGTCTTAAGGATCGAGGATAAGAACGGTATCGTTCTGGATGAATTCACGCCTCTCACGCGAGAGGTCATGAGTGAGGAGGATGCCTATGTGGTCACCAATCTCCTTACCGGGGTCACCCAGAATGGAACTGGAATAAGATTGAGGTTAACCTACCCCAGACCTGCTTTTGAAAATGATATTCTAACAGGATATCCATGGGATTTCCAGAATCCTATCGCAGGAAAGACAGGTACAACCCAGAATCAATCTGATGGATGGTTCATGGGAATGGTCCCCAATCTGATCACCGGGGTTTGGACAGGTTGTGAGGATCGCTCGGCTCATTTTGGTTCCATTACCTTTGGTCAGGGAGCAACGACCGCCCTGCCCATCTGGGCCAATTACATGAAGGCCATGTACGCCGACAAGAAATTGAAGGTGAGTCAGGAACCTTTTGAACGTCCCGAAGGGGAACTCTCCATCGAACTGGATTGCGCTGCTTATAAACGCAAGGAGAAACAGGATGCCGGAAATCCTTTTGATCAGGAACCGGACGAATTTCAATATTAAACCGCATTGTCATGATCAGGAAAGTCGTACCCACTGCAGTTGAAGCTATTGAGGGACTGAAGGACGGAATGACCGTCATGTTTGGCGGATTTGGCCTTTGCGGGATACCGGAGAACGCCATTCAAGCCATCGTGGAAGGTGGCGTGAAGGACCTGACCTGTATCAGTAACAATGCCGGGGTGGATAACTTTGGCTTGGGATATCTCCTTGCCACAAGACAGATCAAGAAGATGATCGCCAGTTATGTCGGCGAGAATGATGAATTCGAACGACAGATGCTCAGCGGTGAACTCGATGTGGAACTGATCCCTCAGGGTACCCTGGCCGAACGATGTCGTGCTGCAGGCGCCGGAATACCTGCCTTTTATACCCCTGCCGGATACGGGACCGAAGTAGCCGAAGGAAAAGAAGTTCGTTGGTTCAATGGGAAACCCCATATCCTCGAACACGCCTTTGAAGCTGATTTTGCCTTCGTCAAGGCTTGGAAAGGGGATGAGGCCGGGAACCTGATCTACAAGGGGACGGCAAGGAACTTCAACCCGATGATGGCCATGGCAGGCAAGATCACCGTTGCCGAAGTAGAGGAGCTTGTTCCTGCCGGCGAATTGGATCCAAACGAAATCCACACCCCTGGAATCTTCGTTCAGAGGATCTTCCAGGGTGAGCGCTTCGAAAAGCGGATCGAACAACGCACAGTTCGAAAAAGAGAGATCGCATAATCAACCCGGGTACGTCCCGACCCTCAGGATCGTGGATCAATATCAACATCGTTCACCCATTCGGAGGGGAGAACTCTTTGGCTACATTGCTCTCGGGATCTTCCTCTTGCTCTATTTGGTGGTCAGGACCCTCACTGTACAACCTACAGGCGATGAATCCGTGACATTCTTCTGGTACATGCGCTTTGGCCATGTGCTGCTCCCCTATCCACATGTGGACGCCAACAATCACCTTTTGATCACCTTTATCGGGCATTTGCTCTATCCTCTCACGGGGGATTCGATCTGGACCATGCGATTGCCATCCCTGATGTTCTTCCCGGTCATGTTGGTGTATGCCTTTCTGTGGGGATCGAGGATCCCTGAAACATCCAGACGATGGTCCTGGTATCTGTTCATCCTTTGCACACCGTTCATCCTGGAATTCTTCGCTCTGGGTCGGGGATATGGGCCTTCACTCGCTTTACTGATCGGAGGGATCTATCACCTCCAAAGGGGAACGGAAAACAGGAGTTCCATCGATCTTTGGATCGGGTATCTTATTCTATTTCTAGCTTGCCTGGCGAATTTGAACATCCTTCCCGTATTCGGATTGTCCATATTCATTACCACTCTGACAGGTCGTTTATCTGGTTGGCGAACCCCTCGAGCCTGGCTTCCGGCCCTTCCTGCTCTTGTTGGGGTTGGGTTATTGGGTACCTACGGGCTTTTCCTGAAGGACGAGGGTCTTTTGTACTACGGAACCTCGAATTGGATCGATCATTCGATCCCATCCATGGGTGTTCTACTGATTCCCGGTCATTCCTTTCTCGGTTCTTTTTGGATCTGGACTGGAGTATTCACCTCTCTATTTATCGTGATCGCAAATGTCAAGAGGATTTCAATTGCATGGGTCGCTGCCGACCTACCGACATGGACCCTTTATGGCACGGTGATCTTTCTTTCCGTCTCCCTGATCCATTCAAAGGCACCTCTTCCGCTGGACCGAACCGGCTTACATCTGTTGATTCTCCTGGCCATGGCCCTTTCAGGCGGTAGCCAAAGCCATTCGAATATCCCACAGGGAATCACAGCCATCACCACGGTTCTTCTTGCCATTCCGGGCATTCTACTCATTGCCCATCTCAACGGAACACACTCCCTGGTTTGGTCCTATCAATACATTCCTAAGAAATGGGTGGAGGAATTCCGCCCGCTTGAAGGGAAATTCCCCGAGACCTTTTCGGGGTACAGGTTCAAACAGGCCGGACTTCAGGCCATTGGATATTTTTATCAACTGGATCTACCCTCAGTGAATCCGGATGAGCAAGACACTCTCAGCACATGGAAGATCCTTGAAGAACCTGGAGATTATGGGAAATTTCAAAAGGTTTATGGTGTAGTCGATGAGGATCCCATCAGCGAAAGCTTGCTCCTTAGGAGACGACATCCCATAGCACGATCCCTAATCCGATCCGAAGAGTTGTTCCTGGACGTTCCTCAAGACAAGCGATTCATCCCACTTTTGGTCGATACGGTCCAACTTGGAGGTAAAGGAGGGCTTGAGATCCAGGTGGAGATCGACGGGCTTACCTATTTCGAACAGGATCTGGATCTCGTCATTCAGGTCATCGGGAACGAAGATGAAGATATTTACGCTTCTATACCTCTGGATCGATCGATCCCACCCTACAATCCATCCGGGATCCGTCGGTTCAGCCTATACCGGTCCACAGGGCAGATCCAGTGGGCAGAGATTCGCGTTCACCTGTTCAATCCCCTCCTTGGAGAGGTGATCCCCGGAAGGATCCATACCCGCTTGATCCGACTCCGAAGAACTTCAGAAATCGATAACTTGCAAACAAATCCAGAGATCAATGGCACTTGACAAGAACGGCATCGCAAAGCGAATAGCCAAGGAAATGCAGGATGGTTGGTATGTGAACCTTGGCATCGGGATCCCGACCCTGGTCGCCAATTACATTCCCGAGGGAATCTCCGTCGAATTCCAATCGGAGAACGGAATTCTCGGAATGGGACCATTTCCTTGGGAAGGCGAAGAAGATGCGGACCTTATCAATGCTGGAAAACAGACCATCACAGCGTTGCCAGGAGCGGTTTTCTTTGACTCGGCCACAAGTTTTGGAATGATCCGTGGACAGCATGTTCAAATGACCGTTCTGGGAGCCATGGAAGTTGCGGAGAACGGCGATATTGCCAACTGGAAGATCCCAGGACGCATGGTCAAGGGAATGGGTGGCGCCATGGACCTGGTAGCCAGTGCCGAGAACATCATCGTGGCTATGACCCATACCAATAAAGCTGGTGAGTCCAAATTGCTCAAATCCTGCACCTTGCCGATCACTGGGGTTAGTTGTGTGAAAAAGATCGTCACCGACCTGGCGGTTTTAGAGATCCATCCAGAGGGGGGATTTGTTTTGGTGGAAAGAGCCCCAGGCGTTTCAGTGGAAGAGATCCAACAGAAGACCGAAGGAAAACTGATCGTTAAGGGAGACGTCCCTGAAATGATGGTCTGAGATCTGTGAGGCACATCTTGCAAAGACCTTCTCCTTCCAGGCTGGCCATTTGGCTATCGCTACTTTTCATTATCCTCGGCTTGGTCCGGTATCAACCTGAAAGAACCGAACCTCTCATCTCGTGGGATGTGACCCTCTACTATTATTACCTCCCTGCATATTTGAAATATCAGGACCCGGGGGCAACGGGCGAATGGAATGAACTATTAACGGAACACAATGTCACCCCACCTGGGGAAGGGGAAAAATTACCTGGAAAGATGTCTCTGGGCCTGTCCTATCTCTACCTACCATTTTACTTAATGGCCAATGTTTCTGCCGGTTTATTCGGATACCCTGCCGACGGCTTCTCTCCTCCATATGACCTGGCTTTGATCATCGGTGGGATCGTAGCCTTCATGATCGGGATCGGGTTCCTTCGGAGGATCTTACTGCAAATTTTCAGTGAATGGGTGGTGGCCCTTACATTGATCCTCCTTTTCATTGGAACCAATCTTTGGGTTTTTACTCTTTGGCGAGGAGCCAATCCCCATGTTTGGATCTTTTCGCTTATGGCGATCCTTCTTTGGTTAACCCTTCGATTCCAGAAAACACCACGGTCAGGAATTATAATTTGGATGGGGATAATTATGGGAGAGATCGTTTTGATCCGACCTTCCGATCTCATTTTGGTGATGGTCCCCTTTCTCATCATCCTCTTTTCCAAAAACGGATCAGCCTCCAGGTCCTATTTCCTGAAAAGGATCCATTATTTGGTTCTCTTTGGATTGCTTCCCTGGATCCCCCAAATCCTGCATTGGAAAATGATGACGGGTGATTGGTTATTCTATAGCTACGGGAAGGAGGGCTTCTTTTGGCTCGATCCTAAATTAGTGGAGGGACTCTTTTCTTTTCGCAAGGGTTGGTGGGTCTACTCACCTATCATGGTTTTCTTGATCCCTGGATTCACTGTTCTTTTCAAACAGGACAAGTCCTTATTCAACAGTCTTTTCTGGCCCCTATTGATCGGATTCTACATCACGGTTTCATGGTGGTGCTGGTGGTATGGGGGCAGTTTTGGCTTGCGCCCGATGATCGATTGGCTACCAGCCTTAGCCATTCCTTTGGGATATGGAATCCAAGCTCTCTTGAAATGGAACCGGGCGATCTTCCTTTCCATTTCTTTTCTGATGGTCGCCCATGTAC
>JAJLJK010000332.1:0-3207 GCA_033844885.1 Bacteroidota bacterium
GATTCGATCCGGAGAATTTGAACTTTTGGCAGGGAGCTCTTACATTCTGCGAAAAGCCTTGGAGTTATTCACAAAACACAATGAAATAAATTCTCAAATCCCTTCCAAGACAGCCCAAGAACTCTTTACTTTAATGCAAAAATTGGAGCAAGAACATATAACCGCAGGAATTCTCATTACCCGATGATTCCTCTTGTCCCAAAGTGGTTATATGCCGTTATTAATGTCTTTAAGCTGATATGGTAAATCTACGGGCCTTTAGAGCAACGGATGAGCCTGAAACTTGTTTGAAATTCATCGAGGGCCACCAACGTGTTCTAAGTAGCATCGGAGTAAAAAAGGTGACCTCATCGACCGAAGAGTGGATGGAGAATCCGTCCGCGTTCGTTCTGGTTGTGGAATCTGAGGAGGATGGCGAAATTCTCGGAGGGTCAAGGATCCATGCAGCTGATGGGAAGACCCTTCTTCCCATTGAGACAGCAACCGGGTATCTCGACCCGGGTATCAATGATCTAGTTAAAGGGTTGAGCAGGTTTGGCGTGGCAGAGATCTGTGGATTGTGGAATTCCAGGAAAGTGGCTGGAATGGGAATCGGATCCATTTACCTGAATCGCGCGAGCATTGCGATCAGTGAACAACTTGGCCTCAACCGGTTGATCTCTCTATGTGCACCCTACACGGTAGAACCCGCAAAATCCTATGGTTACAGGGTAGAAGAGGGGGTTGGAAACAATGGAACCTTCTACTATCCAAAATTGGACTTGATCGCCACGGTCATGGTTCTGGATGATGTTCGTGAATTGGACCATGCTGATCCCAACGAAAGAGCCAAGGTTTTGGAATTGAGATCGCAATGGAATCAGGTTCGACATGAACGCGAAGCAAGAAAAGAGGTCGATATTCGATATAATCTCAAGCTTGAGAATGTGGACCCCACCGAGTTTCATTTAAAGGTGGTTGAAAAAAGCATTTTTGATGAAAAGAAATAGTAAATCCCTCCTCCTCTCCCTGCTATTTCTGGTCAGTTTGATCCTTCCTGGTGCGAGTTTCGCACAAGAAGGAGAGTCAAGTGGCATTGAAGGAATCGAGATCGCCCCGAAATCTATCGAGGTATTCTCCACAGAGGACATTGAAATGACCGCCAGGCAGGCTCTTGAAAATGATTTCGATTCGGTTCAAGGGACCGTTCTGAATCTCGGAGCTACCAATAAGAAACATTGGATCAAGGTCGAGTTACCCGCCCTCCGGCAGATCGAAACCTATTACCTTTTGATCAACTATCCTTTGATCGATAAAATGAATGTCTACGACCTCAGTACAGGTCTTCCAGTTCTCGTAGATAGGACCGGTCAGTTCGAGGCATTCGAAGAGCGTGACTACAACTATAAGAACTTTTTGTTCCCTGTCAGAAATTTTGCTGGCGGAAACAGGAAGGTGATCCTTTTTGAGGTCAGTTCCGGGAAACAGCTTCTTTTCCCCATTGAACTCGCCCCCGAGCAGGAGGTGATCCGAATGAATGGTCGGAACAACCTGATCTCCGGTTTCTATACGGGTGTGATACTGGTCATGCTGCTTTACAACCTGTTCATCTTCACCACTACCAGCGATCAGAACTACCTGTACTATGTGATCTATATCTTCTTCCTTGGGCTGACCCAAGCAGCCCTACAAGGATTTGGAGACATGTTCCTTTGGCCTGATTCTGCCTGGTTGAGCCTTAATGCCACCCAATTATTTGGGTCCCTCGTGGGGATCGCGAGCATGGTTTTTGTCAAGTTCTTTCTCCACCTAAGGCGTTTTTTACCCAAGATCAATTTGGTCTTCAACATCTTGATCTTCCTGGATTTCATTGCTTTTCTTCTGGTTCTTTTCGGCTTTCAGATATTCAGCTATTCACTGATCAATGCGGTGGCTGGTATCGCTAGTATTCTGGGGACCGTAGCTGCGGTGATATTGACCAGGCAAGGTAATCGCACAGCTACTTTCTTCCTTGTAGCATGGTCTACATTCATTGCAGGGATCATTATCTATGTCCTTAAGGATTACGGACTAGTCCCTTATACGCCATTCACCAATAGCGCTCTTTTGATCGGATCAGGAGCAGAGGTCGTATTGCTTTCCTTTGCCTTGGCCGATAAGATCAATACCTACCGGTCCAGGATGCAAGAATCCCAGACCAGGGCATTAGAGGCATTGAGAGAGAATGAGCGTATCGTCAGAGAACAAAATGTCATCCTCGAGAGAAAAGTAGAGGAGAGGACCTTCGATCTCAAAAAGGCCAATGACGAGCTTTCTCAAGCTTTGCGAGAGCTTCGTGAGGCCCAGGGGCAATTGGTCGAAGCTGAAAAAATGGCCTCCTTGGGTCAGTTGACCGCGGGAATCGCTCATGAGATCAATAACCCTGTGAATTTCATCTCTTCCAATATTACTCCGATCAAGAATGATGTGGAAGATCTTTTTGACGCCTTCTTTAGTTTGGAGAAATTCATTCAGGAAAGTGGAAATGAGGACCTTATCCAAAAGGCCAAGGACCTCAAGGAAGAAATGGATGTGGATTATGCCCACGAAGAGGTCAACCTGTTACTCAAGGGAATGAAGGATGGAGTGGATCGGACGGTTGAGATCGTACGCGGATTGCGGGTTTTCACCCGACTGGATGAGGCCGTATTCAAGCCTGTCGATCTACATGAAGGAATCGATTCTACCTTGATCCTTTTGAATAATAAGCTGAAGAACAAGGTCGAGGTTGTCAAAGAGTACGATGAAATACCCGAGGTTGAATGCTATGGTGGGAAGATGAACCAGGTCTTTATGAATCTTATTGTGAATGCCGTTCAAGCATTCGATGATCACCCTAACGATAAGATCCAACCAACCATCACCATCGGCACAAAGAGTCTTGGTGAAAAAGTGAGGATATCAATCTCAGACAATGGTCCTGGGATTCCAGATTCGATAAAAGACAAGATTTTCGATCCATTCTTTACCACCAAACCGGTAGGGAAGGGGACAGGTCTTGGATTAAGTATCGTGTATCAGATCATTGATGCCCATGGTGGTGACCTGGAAGTGAAATCCATCGAGGGCAAGGGGACAGAGTTTATTATTACCTTACCGGTCCAAAACAAGCCGGATTAGAGGGCTAGCGCATGCTCGAACACAAGGTTCTATATTTGGATGATGAGGAGAACAATCTCCATTCATTCA
>JAJLJK010000333.1:0-1825 GCA_033844885.1 Bacteroidota bacterium
CCTCCTCCCGAAGGTATTCAAGGTATTCGGAGCCGTGGATCTTGGAAGTCGAAACGATGAGAAGCCTCATGAGAATTCTTTTTCTATCCGCCGAAAGGCGATCATTCTGCCCAAAGGTAATAAGGATGATCTTCCTATTAAGGGATCCGATATAGTGAGGTCCAAATACTGAGTTTCTTCTCGATCAATTCGGTCCAGATCGGTCGAACCACGCCATTGTAGATGGCGATATTGTTGTAATCACCGAAGAAAACGAAGGGATGAGGTTTGAACGAACCTTCATTGATCTTTTCATTCACCCAGGTTTGACCGGCATCCTTGCTCCATGCCAGATAGACATCGGTAGTCAGGTCATCATCATGATTGCGCCGATCGTAGAATACCACTGCCAGATACCCGGTGACCGGATCCACTGCCAACCAAGGGAAGAATTGTTCGGTTTTCGTTTCATCATCATTGACCCGGATCGGTTTGGACCAGGTCTTGCCTCCATCGAGAGATCGTACTAGAAAGACGTCGCTATTCGTTTCACCGTTCCTTTTGTCTGCGTAACATATATATATAGTACCTCGAAAAGGTCCCTGGCTGAGGTCACAGGCTGTAACAGGCATACCATTGCACCTCTGGATCCCTTTCACCTTCATGGTCCATCCGCCAACTTGTTCAGCCACATAGATATTTGTATCCGGCCAGGAGATCCCTCCATCCAGTGAGGAAGTAAAGTAGATCCCCTCGTTCAAGGCCCAGGCTACGTGGAGATTTCCGTAGGGGTCGGGTGCAGGAACCGCCCCTTCGACCGTACCATCGTCATCCAAACAATTGCCAGGGATCTGATTGATAGACACAGGTGCGGTCCAGGTTTCGCCTCGGTCAAAGCTGGACGAAAAGAGGATGTTACTCTCATCCGCAGGATCCTTACTCTCATACTTGTCAAATTGGGTCCAGGTGCAAAAGAGCCGTCCTGTGACGGGGTCAAAACTGGCCCATTCCTTATCCTGATCCTTTGGATGAGCATATCCCATAAAGCTTCCATCAGACCAGGTCATCCCACCATCCGTACTTTTCTGAACCACTATTCGATCCAGGATCTCGGAGCTGGACCAATTCATTCCTGATGGGTCGCTAAGGTGGAAGTAATAGAAGTTCCCCTGATCATCAGCAATGATGCAAGGATCGCCCCAAACCCCATAGCTGGAACTTAATTCGCCATCCTGCCAGGTTCTTCCGGAATCGGCAGAGAAATAGAACTCATTCAGAATAGCGCCAGCCACCATTCTCGAGGGATCCGTGGGGTCAATGGCAATGGAGGGTTCGCAGATTCCTATCGGAAAGGCAGGTGATTCTGCTATTTTTATGGCCTCCGAACTTTGACCCATCACTATCAATGGAAGGAATAATGTGCCCAGAAACCATGTGGATCGTGTCATGAGAACAGCCTTTTTCACCAAGCTACAGATTTTTGTTTTCCTGATAATGGTCGGGATCTTTCCCCTTTCGGGGGATGAGATCCGACATGATTATTTTGTCAGCGTGGCTGAGGCCGAATTCGACCCCTCCACCGGAAGAGTAAAGGTAGCCATGAAATTGTTCACCGATGATCTGGAGGACATGCTAAAGAAGAATTTTGATGTGGCTTCATACCTTGGGGGACCTAAGGAAATTGCCCATGTTGATAGTCTGCTGACACTTTATATTTCCACGAGGTTCAAGATCAAGGGACAAACCGAATTCCAATGGATAGGGAAGGAAGTGGATCCCGATGCTACATGGTTGTATTTCACGATTCAGATGGACCGAAATACAACAGAGATAACTATTACCCATT
>JAJLJK010000334.1:0-12638 GCA_033844885.1 Bacteroidota bacterium
GAGGTTTACAATGACTACCTCCAGTTGAATACGAAAGAGCTTTGGTACGCCCAATGTGCTGAGAACCTCGCCCGTCAACTTCAATATGCCTTGGATCTGGGTAAGATCTGTCCCCAACGCTACTCAGACCTATGCGACGAACTGGATTCCGTCCTTTACAGGATCGAACAATGGTCTAGTTCGGGTGAAAAGGACCATGGAGGCGTACACAAACTCTATGGGACTTCCTATTGTACCATGAACAATGGTGGACTCTTGGATGCCATGAATGAATCCTGGCTTCTTCACGCCACCGTAAGTGCACATCATGCCATCACCAATGACCCACAACAGGTGAACCTGTTCAAATTCCACTGGAAAGCCCATCAGGAAAGTGCCACAAAGTTCTCAAAGGGTGGGCAAAGACAACGGCATCAGTTCTTTGAACGTATCAGTGAGAGAGTTAGAGAGGTGGGAGGGAAGAATGAGGAATGATCAATGAGGAGTGAAGAATGGAAAAACAATACAAGGTGGTAGTTTGTGTGAGAAGATTGAATTGATTTGCCTGATCGGTTCTCTGTGCTGATAAACCCTGTATTAAAAGATTGGAAGTTTTATCATCGGATCACCGTCAATCTGGTTGTGAGAGTTCGCTCGGCCAAATTACCTTCCCTTTTAAGGCGTATCAATACTAAATAGACTCCGGGTTCAACATCCGGAACCCAGTCGTTTTGATAATCTTCATCCCTGTAGCGAAGAGTTCCCCACCTATCATATACCTCGATAGAGAATGGCTGCGGTAGTTGAACGAATTTCAGCTCATCATTCAATCCATCTCCATCAGGTGTGACCGCATCTGGCAGGATGGGATCCTCGCAATTCACCCATTTTGGTTGGATCGTATCACTCAGCGTCCAGCATTTATTCACCACTTCAAAGACCACCGGTTCCAGGCCCAGAGAATAATACTCCCTTCCTCCTTCCTTCCCATTCCAGTAATATTGCGCATCTGCAAAGTGAGGCAATTCGATCATCATTCCCGAAGAATCACACACCTCGGGATGCGGATCCGGATATGCCCAGCTGGGCCGGCCAGCGAAGTTTTCAATAAAAATGGTATCCGAGTTCTTCCACCGTTTGTTGATGGTCACTTCCACCCAATACATGCCCGGTGCGCTTACTAATAAGGTTGGATCCGTACTCCCTGTATTCCACCGAAATGTGGTGATGGTGTCCTCCAGATCGAATCCCTCGACCAAAGGGACAAGATGAATAGGAGAATCGGGACAGATGGTGGTATCATTCGGAAGGGAAACCGTAAAGAGAGTATCTCGAGCACGATACACAAATATCGCATCCACCAGAACATTTGCATCCGTACCATAAATCGTATCTGCAGGATCGACAGAATATCCTTCATAATCGCCCGTAAAACGACCAAAATTCAAGATCCTCTCTGACCCATCCGCAACAAATGAACTCGACAGTTTAACCCATTGTGTCGAATCTGTGATCCAGTGGTGAATATCCACCTGGGGTTGAAGACCTAAAAGATATTGGTGCGGTGGTGGGTTAAGGGTGTCTTGAGAAAACAAAACCTCAAAATGATTTACTACGGCTCGGAAATGGCGCCAATATAAATTCGGTCGAACGTGAACTTCTACCACATAAGTGGAGTCCTTAATCAAAATTTGTTGAAGTGGAACAAAACAATAAGAGATCCTAAAAGGATCAGGGATATGAGTAATAGTGCGGGTTTCACCTAAATTCAAACCGATATAACCATCCCCTTCATATGGTTTAGGCCATTTAATCCCAGGAGCATCCCATTTTGGATAACGACAATTATGATACACTCCAATAATTCCAGTTGAAGTATTCAAAGCTTCCAACCAATGAGTCAAAGGATATCCAGAAGAAATCGCAGGATAATCCATTGAATCACAAAAAAACGACACATCATCAGGATTAAGATCAGAAAAATCATGGTTAGGAACCAGGTTCTGGCCTAAAGCAATCATAGGAATGAACATTCCCAAGAGAACCCAATAAAACCAACGAATCATGATCACAACCTAATATACCTTGTTACAATATACGAAGGTTGTTAGGAATGAGGAGTTGGAAGTGTGTAGTGTGGGAAAAACCCTGAATTGTCAATTGTCAATTGTCAATCGTCAACTCCGATTCATATTTGACCTTCATTCAATCCTCATTCCGGCTATTCTCATCCTTGGGCATCTTTTTGAACGGCCTGGCGAACCGAAGGACCAGGAAGTTGATCAAGGCCAATAACAGGGCGATCTCATACAATTTGAAGGCGACCGACACTCCAATCGCACCGGTATTCCAAAGACTGGAGGCCGTGGCTGTGCCCACCACATTTCCCTTGGTCTTGAGGATGGCTCCCCCACCGATGAATCCCATTCCGGTGATGATCCCATACATCACCCGGGCCTCGGCATCCGCGCTGTTGAATACCTGCTGACCGACCAGCATGAAGGCACAGGAGGCCACCGATACCAGGGGAAAGGTTCGCAAGCCTGCACCATGGGCATGCCGCTCGCGATTCCAGGCTACCGGAAGTGCCAAAAGAAATGCGATCCCCAGTTGGATCAGGTTGTAGACGATCTGGTTCCAATCCAGCGTGATGTCGAAGTATTCGTTCATACCTTCTAAGATAGCGAAATCACTCTCCACTCCCCCCTCCCGGGCCACCGGAAACCGCTAAAAAACCTTTCCTGAACGACGGTGGATGCGTACCTTGGGGCTCCTTATCAAATCAAATAGAATCATGAGATATTCATCGATCTTTCTTTCTCTGGCCCTGGCGGTGACCACCACCCTAAGCGCCCAAGAGAAGGTGATGACCCCCGAGATGCTCTGGGAACTGGGACGTGTATCGCTGGATGACGTTTCCCCGGATGGCAAAAAGGCCATCTATGGTGTGACCTATTACGACCTTCAGGCCAACAAGGGCAATCGTGACCTTTACGAGATCACCCTGAAAAATGGCGAGGTTCGCAGGGTTACCGAAACTCCGTATGGCGAATACAGTGCCCAATACCTGATGGACGGAAAAGCCATTGGATTCTCTGCCCAGGGGCATTACTGGATGATGGACCTCAAGACCGGTGAGCTCAACCAGGTCACCAATATCGAGCAGGCTGGAAACTACAAGGCCTATGAGTCTGAGGACGGAAGCATGAAGATCCTGTTCAGCAAGGCATACAAGGCCGGCAAGACCACGGCCGACCTCTACCCTGACCTACCGAAGGCGGAGGTAAAGATCATTGACGACCTGATGTATCGCCACTGGGATCATTGGAATGACGAAATGGTGGATCACCTGGCCATTGCCACCTACTCACCCACCATGGAGGCCACGGCCGAATTCACCGACCTGATGCCCCGTGAACCCTGGGATGTGCCGATCCCCCCATTTGACGGAAGCGAGGATTACGTGCTTTCGCCGGATGGCAAGACCGTGGTCTACGTCGCCAAGAAACTGATCGGCAAGGAATGGGCCATCTCTACCAATACCGACCTCTACGCCCATGATCTGATCACCGGCGAGGCCACCAACCTGACCTTCGACAATAAGGGTTATGACAAGAGTCCCGGGTTCAGTTCAGATGGACAATACATTGCCTGGTTGAGCATGGAGCGGGACGGATATGAAAGCGATCTCAACCGCCTGATGGTCATGAAGGCCAATGGCGGGAAGAAGATGCTCCTTTCGGGCGATGAGCACATCGGCGATTTCGTTTGGGCTTCCAGCAACACCCTTTATGCGGTGGTCGATAAGGAAGCCACTCAACAGATCATGGAGATCACCTTCGACTGGGATAAGCAGACCGCCAAGCGTCGCTGGGTGACCAGTGGGAATTACAACTACGGACATGTGATGGTGGCTGGCAAGGAATTGCTCGCTCATCGAATGGATATGAATCACGCCACCGAGATCTACAAGATCAACATCAAGAAGGGAAAGGTCGAAGCCCTGACCCATGTGAATGATGAGATCTACGGGAACGTCAAGATGTCTCGGGTCGAAAAGAGAATGGTGAAGACCACCGATGGCAAGGACATGCTCACATGGGTGATCTATCCACCGGATTTCGATCCCGACAAGGCCTACCCCACTCTATTATACTGTCAGGGAGGACCTCAAAGTGCCGTGAGTCAATTCTACAGCTTCCGCTGGAACTTCCAGTTGATGGCCGCCAAGGGATATATCATCGTGGCGCCCAATCGTCGCGGTCTACCCGGTTTTGGTCAAGAGTGGAATGAGGCCATCTCCAAGGATTGGGGAGGACAGGCCATGAGGGATTACTTAAGCGCCATCGATGCCGTTGCCGGCGAACCCTATGTGGATGCCCAGCGTCTGGGTGCCGTAGGTGCCAGCTATGGCGGATATTCGGTCTACATGCTAGCGGGGATCCATGAGGGTCGATTCAAAGCCCTGATCTCTCATTGCGGACTTTTCGACCTCAAGAGCTGGTATCTGACCACCGAGGAGATGTTCTTTGCCAACTTCGATATTGGAGGACCCTTCTGGGGAGCCAATCCACCTAAAGGCTATGTGGATTTCAATCCGATCAATTACGTAGATAACTGGACCGCTCCGATCCTTGTGATCCATGGTGGAAAGGATTTCCGAGTACCCGAAAATCAAGGAATGGAAGCATTCAATGCCGCTCAATTAAGAGGTATTCCATCCAAGTTCCTGTACTTCCCCAACGAGGGTCACTGGATCCTGAGCCCCCAGAATGGATTGATCTGGCACGATCAGTACTTCAAATGGCTTGATCAGTGGCTAAAACCTGAATAAAGTTATTTTCCTGCATAATGAAGGCCGTCATTCGACGGCCTTTTTTGTTGTTACACCATCGATTTTTTCCCTCAAAATGATAATGATTCAATCTCAATGAGATAACGTTTATTTCATATGCTTTTTAGAGTTTTCCTTTACTTTTAGAGTAGACAATTTGTACATTCGCCCTGCGTTAGTAAACACATAAAGGCTCCGTTCATTTCCCTATTTCCCGCCCTCTTTTCAGGCAACCCTTACGGAGCCTTTCCTTTTATCCTCCCACCCCATCCATCTCCAAAATACAGTACCTTCGCAGCCTATGGAATTTGAGACATTTACGCTGCCGAACGGGATACGTGTGGTTCACAAAGAGGTGGATAGTCCCGTCTCTCATTGTGGCATCGTGGTCAATGCCGGATCGAGAGAGGAACGGGAAGAAGAACAAGGATTGGCTCATTTCATGGAACACACCTTGTTCAAGGGGACAGCAAAGCGCAAAGCCTATCACATCTTGTCACGATTGGAGGATGTAGGTGGGGAGCTTAACGCCTATACAAGTAAGGAGGAGACCTTCATCTACGGAAGTTTCCTATCCCCCTTCTACAACCGTACCATCGAATTGCTTAGCGATATCACATTTCACGCCACCTTTCCGGCTCGTGAACTGGCAAAGGAAAAAGATGTGATCCGGGAGGAGATCAACTCCTTTCTGGATTCTCCAGGGGAAATGATCTTTGATGAATTCGAGGATCTGATCTACAAAGGTCATTCGCTGGGTCGGAATATCCTTGGCACCCCCGATACACTCAAGCACTTAGGAAGGAAGGACCTTTTGAGCTTTAGGGATCATTGGTATACGACAGACAACATGGTGTTTTCATCGGTGGGTAACATCTCGACCAAACGACTTCAACGCCTTCTGGAAAAACATCTGGAGAGCATTCCCGAACGAAGTCGATTTGCGGAAAGGACCCCCGTCAATGGATATACCGCCGAGAATATCAGCGCTGAAAAGGACACTTTCCAGACCCACGCCATCATTGGTAACCGGGCCTATCATGCCGACCATAAGAATTCGACGGCCCTGATCTTCCTGAACAACCTTTTGGGCGGACCAGGAAGTAGTAGTCGACTGAATCTGAACATCCGGGAGAAATATGGATTCGCATACCATATCGAGTCCTTCTACACCCCATACACCGACACCGGAACCTTCGGGATCTACGTTGGAACCGACAAGGGAACCGTGGATCGCGCCCTTGACCTCATCCACAAAGAATTGAGGAAACTTCGCGAAAGGCCTCTAGGTGTATTGCAGATGAGTAAGGCTCGAAACCAGATCAAGGGGCAGATCGCCATGTCGCAGGAAAGCCGCATCAACCAGATGATCGGATTCGGCAAGGCCAAACTCCTGTTCAATCGCATAGATACCCTGGAGGAGGTCCATGAGAAGATCGATCGCCTTACGGCGGATGATATTCTCGAAGTAGCCAATGAGATCCTCGATCCCGTGAAACTTTCTACCTTGATCTACAAAGCCAAATAACCATGGAATTTCTCGATCCCAAACTCGATCAATACGCCGAAGAACATACCTCGCCAGAATCCAAGGTGCTTGCTGAACTCAACCGTGAGACCTGGGCAAAGGTGCTCATGCCAAGGATGTTATCCGGACACATTCAAGGTAGGACGCTGGCCATGTTCAGCCAGATGAAATCCCCTCGATACATTCTGGAGATCGGTACCTATACCGGCTATTCTGGCATTTGCCTGGCCGAAGGGCTTCAGAAAGGAGGCGAACTCCACACCATTGATATCAATGAGGAATTGGAGGATATGGTGACCACCTACATTGAAAAGGCGGGGATGTCGGACCGAATCATCACCCACATAGGAAATGCCCTTGAGATCATCCCCACTCTGGATCGGAAATGGGACATGGTCTTCATCGATGCAGACAAGGAGAATTACAGTAATTATTTCGACCTCGTCATCGACCGTATGGCTCCAGGAGGAATCCTGATCGCGGATAATGTCCTTTGGAGCGGAAAGGTGCTGGATGATCCGAAAAAAGTGGATGAGGAAACGCGTTCCCTTCAGAAATTCAATGAGAAGATCCAGAAGGATGATCGTGTAGAGAATGTCCTCTTGCCCATTCGGGACGGGTTGATGGTCATTCGGGTAAAGTAGGACGCTCGCCCAACCCCAGGTGGAGTTGCCGGATGGCCTCCATCATTCGGTCGGCAGAACCCCGATGCGAATCCACGAATTGAAGGGCAGCATTTCTTGCGCTTTCGCGGATAGTGGGATCGGACTCAAATTCTTTCAATAGCCCCGAGAATTCTGCTGCATCATGAACAGGAAATCCTGCCTTTCGTTGGGTGATCTCCGAAGCCTCCCAGTACTTTTCGATCTGGGGTCCAAAGAAAACCACATTACCATGGGCCGCTGGTTCGAGGATATTATGCAATCCTTGTTTGTATCCGCCACCCACATGGGCATAGGTGGCCAGGGCATACAAGTGACTCAACATTCCAATATTATCGATCACCAAAACTCTGAATTCCGTCAGGTCGTCCTCATCCTTGATCTCTGAATATCGCAGAGCCGGTACCGGTAAGCTTTGGATCAAACGACGAATGTTCTGGTCCGAGATATCGTGTGGGGCAAATATGAACTTGATCCGAGTGAATCGCATGATCTGTGGGAGGATCACCTCTTCGTCCTCAGGCCAGCAACTCCCTGCCATCAGAACAGGATGCCCATCCACAAATTCTTCCACCTTGGGAAATCGCTTTGGGTCTTGAGCCAGCTCAAATACCTGGTCAAAGCGTGAATCCCCCGAAAGGGAAGCATTGAAATACCCATTCTGTTCCAACCGCCTCTTTGACATCGGATCCTGAACGGTGATCAACGATGCTCTAAAAACCCGGTCTTTGATGAACCCTCCCCACCACGAAAAGATCGGATGATCCTCCCGAAAGGAGGCTGCCAGAAAACCATAGGGCACCTTGTGGTGACAAAGCGCATCGAGATAATTCGGCCAGAATTCATACTTGATGAAGAATGCCGCACGGGGATGGATCTGCTGGACCCATCGTTGGGCATTGTAACGTGTATCCAATGGGAGATACAGGACAGCATCCACCAGGTGAAGGTCCTTGAAGTTCTGGTACCCTGATGGGGAAAAGAAGGTCAGGACAATGGGTACGGAGGGATAAGTGGCCTTCAATCGTTCGATCACCGGTTTTGCCTGAAGGTATTCACCAAGTGAGGCTGCATGGATCCAAAATGGTTGCACCTTGAATCGAATGGAATCAAGTTCCTTGAAGATCCCTTTTCTGCCGGCGATCCAATCGCGCGCCTTAGGGTTCTTCAGAGCGGCCAGGCGAATTGCCCAACCGTATAGCCGGATGAAGATGGCATAGAGCCCGATCATCTAGTAGTAATAGTATTTCTGGCTATTCTCGTTGTAGAAAGGAAGGAACCAACCGATATTCAACCCCAGATACCAGTCAAACTTTTGATCGATATCATAGCTCCGTGAGTCGTAATTATACCCCCGAACGCTTTTCATCAACCCCATCATGCTCTCGATCCCTATGGTGAAATTCAGCTTCCGGTCATTTCCAGCATGGTAGAATCCAACATATTGGTACAAGCCCAGGCCGTTGTGAAGATGGTCGTATCCCTTGAGGTAATCACCCTGAAACTGTGGCATCACATCTCCGGGATTCTCGATCCGGATCTTATTTTGAAGATATCCCGCACCCAATTGGAACTGAAGGCCCGAGTTGGGATTGTGTCCCAGCACCTTAGGAAAGATCTTCCCGAAGTTGGCCCCGACATAGAATCCTCGTTGAAAGGTCTTCACCGTGGTGAAATCGCCGGCAAGGCCGAGCACCTGTCCGCTGGAGGTGGATACGAAATCCAGGATCTGGTTTCTCAGGACGACATCATCCCCAAATATGTAAGCACCATGAACACTCAAGGTCCAATTGCTCTTGAATTTGTAGCTCAGTCCTGTTCCGATGGAAAAATCAGACCCAAAACGGTCCGCATTATCGCCCAGAGGTATGTGAAAACCGAATTTCACGGGGATGACCCACGCTTCCTGGGTACTATCCTTAACGTTGACCTGTCCCTTTGCCAGCCCCGTGATCAGGGCAAAAAGGAGGAAGAAAACGTATCGAAAGATCATCGATGGGAATTTTGGCGAAGATACATTAACTAATAACAAATAGCTTTTTAGGCTTATATGGTTATTTTTGCCGCGTTAAAGACACCCCTATGGAACCCATCCGCATGGTGGATCTCGTCCGCCAATATGAAAAGATCCAGAATGAGGTGGACCAGGCGGTCATCGATGTGATCCGCTCCTCCGCCTACATCAATGGACCTGATGTTCAGGAATTTCAAAAGGAACTCGAGTCCTTTCTGGATGTCAAGCACGTGATCCCCTGTGCCAACGGAACCGACGCTCTGCAATGCGCCATGATGGCTTCAGGGCTCAAGCCCGGAGACGAAGTCATCACCGCAACTTTCACCTATGTGGCTACGGCCGAGGTGATCGCGTTGCTTCAACTGACCCCCGTTCTGGTGGATGTGGACCCTGATACCTTCCTGATCGATCCGGAAGCCATAGAAAAGGCGATCACCCCCAAGACCCGGGCGATTGTTCCGGTACACCTCTTTGGCCAGACCGCCAACATGGATCGTATCATGGAGATCGCGAAAAAGCACAACCTTCTCGTATTTGAGGATACCGCTCAGGCCATTGGCTCGAAATACACCCTTTCCGATGGAACCGTTCGCTCAGCGGGAACGATTGGCCACTTTGGTGCCACATCCTTCTTTCCGAGTAAGAACCTTGGTTGCATGGGTGACGGTGGAGCCATCTTCACCAATGATGACGAGTATGCCCGGAAATTGCGCATGATCGTCAACCACGGTCAGAGCAAACGATATTATCACGACGAGATCGGGGTGAACTCTCGTCTCGACACGATCCAGGCGGCCGTTCTCCGTATCAAACTTCGTCGTCTTCACGAATACAACGAGGCCCGCCGCAAGGCTGCGGATTACTACGATGCCGGATTTGCGGGGATCAAAGGGATCACCACCCCAAAACGTGCTGAGAACTCCACTCATGTATTCCATCAGTACACTTTGAAACTGGAAGGAGTGGATCGTAACGGCCTGCAGGAGTTCCTGGCAGAAAGGGATATTCCAAGTATGATCTATTACCCCGTGGCATTGCATATGCAATCTGCATATCAGGATCCACGATACAAGGCCGGGGATTTCCCCGTGACCGAAAACCTGGTAGAACAGGTCATCTCTCTCCCGATCCACACCGAGCTCGATAAGGAGCAGCAGGATCTCATCATCAATTCAGTAATCGAATATATCAACCGATAGACCATGAAAATTGTAGTAGTCGGTACCGGATACGTCGGTCTCGTAACCGGAGCTTGCTTGGCCGATGTTGGCCATGACGTGACTTGTATCGACGTGAATGTCGAGAAGATCGAAAATCTCAAGAAGGGGATCCTCCCCATCTACGAACCCGGTCTGGACGACATCGTCGAACGAAATACCAAAAAGAAACGCCTTCATTTCTCTACCAACCTGCCCGAAGCGATAAAGGGGGCTGAAGTGGCCTTCATCGCAGTTGGAACTCCTCCAGGAGAGGATGGCAGTGCTGACCTCCAGTATGTTCTGGCGGTAGCCCGTGAGATCGGCGAGAATATGAACGATTACGGAGTCGTGGTCACCAAGAGTACCGTGCCAGTAGGTACAGCCCAAAAGGTACGCGCCGAGATCGCCAAGGCCCTTGAGGCCCGCGGCAAGGACATCCCCTATGATGTCGCTTCGAACCCCGAGTTTTTGAAAGAAGGTGCCGCCATTGACGACTTCATGAAGCCGGATCGTATCGTTGTCGGGATCGACAGCGACCGTGCGCAGGAGATCATGGACCGCCTGTACAAGCCCTTTGTCTTGAATGGACATCCCGTCATCTTCATGGACATCCCTTCTGCCGAGATGACCAAGTATGCAGCTAACTCCATGTTGGCCACCAAGATCAGCTTCATGAACGATATCGCCAACCTCTGTGAGATCATGGGTGCCGATGTCAACGCTGTCCGCCGCGGGATCGGAACAGATCCAAGGATCGGAAATAAGTTCATTTATCCGGGGATTGGCTACGGTGGATCCTGCTTCCCCAAGGATGTCAAGGCACTGATCCGCACCGCCCGTGAGAACGGATATAACATGCGTATTCTCCAGGCTGTGGAAGATGTGAACCAGGATCAGAAATCGGTTCTCTTCCAAAAGGTGATGAAGCACTACGGTGGAGACATCAAGGGAAAGACCTTTGGCATGTGGGGACTGGCTTTCAAACCCCAGACCGATGATATGCGTGAAGCTCCCTCTCTCGTTCTCATCGAGAAGCTTTTGGCCGAAGGTGCCCGTGTGAAGGTCTATGATCCTGTTGCCATCAAAGAAGCCCGTCACATCCTCGGTTCCAAGGTCGAGTACTCGGCCGATGAATACGATGCCGTGCGCGATGCAGATGCCCTTCTTTTGGTGACCGAATGGGCTGAATTCCGTTCTCCTGATTTCGACAAGATCCAGAAGAACATGAAAGGCTCGGTCATCTTCGACGGACGAAATATCTATAACGGCGCTGAGCTCAAGGAGAGTGGATTCCATTATTATGGGATCGGTGTCAAAGAACAACTCGTATGAAACGTGTTCTCATTACCGGTGCTGCCGGATTTCTAGGCTCCCACCTCTGTGACCGCTTCATCAAAGAAGGCTACGAGGTCGTGGGAATGGACAACCTCATCACCGGGGATCTCCAGAACATCGAGCACTTGTTCAAACTCAAGGAATTCACCTTTTACGAGCACGATGTGACCAATTTCGTGCACGTTCCCGGTGACCTTGATTATATTCTCCATTTTGCTTCTCCCGCCAGTCCTATCGACTATCTGAAGATCCCCATTCAGACCTTGAAAGTGGGATCTTTGGGAACTCACAACCTCCTCGGGTTGGCCATGGCCAAAAACGCCCGAATCCTGGTCGCATCGACCTCTGAGGTCTATGGTGACCCGATGGTCCATCCGCAGACCGAGGATTATTGGGGGAATGTGAATCCCGTGGGTCCGAGAGGGGTATACGATGAGGCCAAGCGATTCCAGGAAGCCATGACCATGGCCTACCACACCTATCACGGTTTGGAGACACGGATCGTTCGGATCTTCAACACCTATGGCCCACGAATGCGACTCAACGACGGACGGGTACTTCCAGCCTTTATTGGTCAAGCCCTGCGCGGTGAGGACCTCACCGTTTTCGGTGATGGTTCACAGACCCGGAGTTTCTGTTATGTGGATGACCTGGTGGAGGGTATCTATCGACTGCTGTTGAGTGATCATCCCTACCCTGTCAATATCGGAAATCCCTCCGAGATCACTATTCGGGATTTTGCCGAGGAGATCATCAAGTTGACGGGAACGACTCAAAAAGTGGTCTATAAAGAACTGCCCAAGGACGATCCTACTCAGCGACAGCCTGACATTACCAAAGCCAGGGAGATCCTGGGATGGGAACCCAAGGTATCGCGAGAGGAAGGACTGAAGATCACCTATGATTACTTCAAGAACCTACCGGAGGAAAAACTATACAAGAAGGAGCACAATACCTTCGAGGGATACATCCGGAAACCCCGAAAGGAATAAGATTTGAAGAAGATCCTCGTAACAGGCGGACTAGGGTATATCGGTTCACACACCACTGTGGAACTCCAAAAGGAGGGATACGAGGTCGTGATCGC
>JAJLJK010000335.1:0-36210 GCA_033844885.1 Bacteroidota bacterium
CGGCGAAAGCCAAAACCAAGGCAAGGGGAGCGATAATTGTCTTTTTCATAACAGTTGACTTTTTGGGGTCGAACAAATATAACCATCTTGCCAACCGTATGACAAAGGCCGTGCCAAATTATTTAAAAGGATCAGAAAAGGTGGTGTCGGTGATGAAGCTCGGGTCGCTTAAGGCCCTGAGAAAAGCGAGTAATGCATCTTTCTGTTCCTGGGTCCAATTCCGTCCAACCCCCGCTTTCTTCATATTCGGATCCAAAGTATAGGTCTTATAGCCCCCCATATTGTAGAACTCGATCACTTCCTGAAGATTGGCAAATCTACCATCGTGCATATAGGGAAAAGAGAACTCCACATTACGAAGACTTGGGACCTTGAACTTCCCACGGTCCATAGAATCCAAAGTCACAGCCTCTCGCCCACTCATGGGCTTCAAGACACTGTCGATCCCATTGTTCTTGAATACCTCTCTTTCCGGACCAAAGCCTCCAAAGATCCCTCCATGGTTCTCAAAGGAGTGACAGTGGAAACAGTCGCCCTGCTCATTATTGAAAAGGGTCAGACCCAAAAGTTCTTGTTGAGTTAGAGAAACTTCCCCTCTTAGGTATTGATCGAACTTGGAATCCGCACTGACCATGGTCCTTTCGAATTGGGCAATGGCTCGGGCAGCATTTTCTTTCGTGATAGCGTTGTCTCCAAATGCCTCCTTAAAAAGTCGTTGATAAAGGGGATCCGATTCTAACTTCTGAATGGCATTGGGCCATTGTTCGTGCATTTCGATGGGATTCTCCACCGGATCGATCGCCTGAGCTTCCAAACTCTCCCTTCTTCCATCCCAAAAGAAGAAGCTTTGCCAGGCAAGGTTAGAGAGAACCATCGCATTCTTATCCCCTACTGCCCCAGTTATACCTGTACTAAATCGATTAGGCTCAGCAAAATTGAAATCCTGCAAATGACAAGTACCACAGGACATTGAATTATCACCCGAAAGGCGCTTCTCATAGAACAAATGTCGACCTAATCGAACCCCTTCCTCGGTGAGGGGATTGTCGGGCGGAATCACAACCGGAGCAAATCCTCTAGGAATCTCAAATTCGATCGGAGTGGTCTGGGGTCCATTGGCAAATGGATCCTCTTCTAACCTATCAGGTTGACAAGCATAAAGAGAAAGTAGTAGGAGAATAGAAAGGAAAGATGCTGAACGCATGAAAGCTCATTTGAAAACCAATAACGTAAATTACGATAAAGGGTTGTGTCACCGAGGTTACCAATGAGCCTAATCCCTTCGTGACTGAACGTATGTCCTGAATTTGTCGATCACACTCTGCATGTCCTCAGGAATGTCGGTCTCAAATCGCATCCTCTCACCGGTCTTGGGGTGGGTGAATCCAAGGGATCTTGCATGAAGGGCCTGTCGAGGACAAATTTCAAAGCAATTGTCAATGAACTGCTTGTACTTGTTGAATTTGGTGCCTTTAAGGATCTTATCCCCCCCATATTCGTGATCATTGAACAGAGGGTGTCCGATGTGTTTGAAATGAACCCTGATCTGATGGGTCCTTCCGGTTTCCAGCTTGCAAGCCACCAGGGTCACATATCCAAATCGCTCAAGGACCTGATAATGCGTGACGGCATGCTTCCCGTAATTTCCTTCCGGAAAAACCTCTTGTACTTTTCGATCCTTGAGACTGCGGCCGATATTCCCTTCGATGGTCCCTGAATCTTCCTTCACATCCCCCCATACCAAGGCAATATATTGGCGGTCAGTGGTTCGATCGAAGAACTGCTTGGCCAGATGTGCCATGGCAAATTCATTGGCAGCCACCACCATTACGCCACTGGTATTCTTATCGAGACGATGGACAAGCCCCGGTCTATCCTGCTGAGATCCGGCTGGAAGATTATCAAAAAGGAAGGTTAGTGCGTTGACCAAAGTTCCGGTGTAATTCCCATATCCTGGGTGGACCACCATTCCCGGCTGCTTATTCAGCACGACCACATGGTCATCCCGATAGAGGATCTCCAATGGAATATCCTCCGGAATGATCTCGATCTCACGGGGAGGAAAGGAAAGGACCACCTGAACCACATCGCCCGGCTTGACCCTGTAATTGGGTTTGACCGGACTGTTATTGACGAGGATATTGCCGGCTCGGGCTGCCTGCTGGATCTTATTTCTTGAAGTACCCTCCAAGAAATTGAAGAGGAACTTATCCACCCGATAGGGCTTCTGCCCCTTGTCCGCTACAAACCGATGATGTTCATAGAGTTCTTCTTCAACATCCTGAAAATCCCTTTCTTCCTCTTCTTTCATCAAAGTGCTCAGTTTAGGATGAGCTTGATCACCCTCTGTCCACCCATTTCAGGGTGATGTAATTGAAGTAAGTACATTCCCCGTTGCATGGATCGAAGATCCAGGATCCCCTCCTGACCCAGCGTTCCCTGAAGGATGGGTCGACCATAAACATCTATGACCTGATAGGTCGTATTTGCCGGTGTGTTCTGCAATTGAATGAGGCCATCTCCAGGATTGGGAAAGGCGACCGGAGCCTTCATCTCCCTTTCGGGGATATCGAGATCGCGAGGATTGTACCTCATGATCGGACGCATCATCAAGGTTGCAGTGGTCAGTGATTGATACCAATTACCTCCATCACCGTACCAGATCTGCGTGCGGTCCAGATGATTGAGATCTAACCCAATATTCAAAGGCTCGGGACGCGTTTGACGGACCCCAACGAAAACGGGACCATTGATCTGAATCCCGGAAGAATCAATGATGTAAGGTAACAGGTCATTGGCCACATACCCGTAATCCGGTTTGAATACGGTATCAGAAAGATAAAGTTGAATTCCGGGCTGACCATTATTATCCTCCCAGATCCCGATCTGAAAGGAGTTCTTGGTCACATCATCCTCCGTAGGGGTAAAGTTGATATACAACCCTCTGAACTCATCTCCCTGAAGCGGATTGAATCGGATCACGGTGATAGCACCGAAAACGTTCTTTATCCCATATGCCCTCTCAGCGGTTCCATCATCAAATGCGTAATAGTTCTTGAATTCCTGATGTAGGCGAACCGTGTCATTCTGACGAAGTCCCTCTGCCGTTCCGTCAAACCAGGTCTTCATGTCTATCACAAACTCGTCGATCGGACCGAGGGCAGGTAAGTTGAGCGGAGCCTGAAACGGAAGGTCAACATTGTGATTAAGGGTGGTGACCAGAGGAACCGAGGTCCTTGTGCTGATGACCGAACCATTCTCCTTGACCTCATAACGACCCAGATTCAATGACCATCCACCTGGGGGTGGAGGTCCATTCCGGCGATAGACATAATCAAGGGTATCTCTAACCAGAGCCTGATCATAATGAAACCATGGGATCCGGGAGAACACATCCGTGATATCCTCATGAGGCTTCACAAAGGCGGGCTCCAAAACGGTCGTATCCATTACATTCCGGTCATCATCCAGATTGACATAATCAATGTGCCAATTGTCAAATGCTCCTTGCAAGCTGCCATATGAGCCGATCCGAAATCGGAATCCATTCTGAAGAAATCTGGTTTGAAGAACGGGAATGATGGCTGTTCTGAAGTTATCCTCTACCCAGCCGGTATCTCTCCAGACCCGAACCCAGTTTGAATCTGGAACAGACCAGAAATCCACCACGATCGAATCATCAGGTTCAGGTCCTTCGCCAAGCCCTCCTCCCTGATAAAGGAACGATAGCAAAACCTGGCCGGACGTCGAACTCAGATCGATATAATGACTTGTCAACACATCGGCAAGGGTATCAGATCCTACCCGATTGATATCATATGCATAACCAAATTCATCCAAACCATCCAAGGTGGCCACACCGATCGATTTGACATTCAGGGGCAAGGTCTGATTCACGTAGGCCTTTCGATCGGCCCAGGTTTTTGGAGTTGGTAGGTTTCCCGGATAACTAAAATCATCTTCAATTGGAATGGTGATCGTATCACCCAGGGATTCGGTGGATAGGTTTTCGGATTGGATCCTTGCCGATGGAATGGAAATCACCTCCTGTTGGGACCATCCAATGAAAGGGGACCCCCAGAGAAGGATCAAAAGGAAAGAATAAAGGTTCTTTTTCATGTGGGATCTTGCATTTGGTGGTCGGGGACCATGACCTCCGCAGAATCAATTCCGGGTTGTCGCAGCAAGAATTGTAACGAATCATTGACGATTTTGGTACGATCCTCAGTCATCCAGAGGTCAATACTACCCCCAAGACGGATCACCGGGGACCAATTGGGCAAGGGAGATTGCTTGTAAACCACAGCAGCAGAAGTGTCCTTTACGTCTTCGTCATAGATGACCACCCCAAGGTTCAAGGACGATCTTTTAATGGCAGCGGTAGCCTCATCCAGATCCTTGTATTTCAGGTAGGGTACGGGCACTTTTTCCGCACTGAGCCCTTCACCTAAAACCAGGTCAACGGTGGTTCCTTTGTCAAATGGATCTCCGGGTTTCGCATCTTTCCCATCCACTTCCATTCCGATCACAACATCCCTAGCCAAATAGGGCTTGTAAATGAAATTACCAATATTGAATCCTTTGGATTCGAGATCGTAGATCGCTCTTCGCAAGGTCTTTTCTTCCAGATCAGGCATCTCGATCTTTCTGGGTTGGAAAGGGTTTAAGGTCAGTCGAATGACTCGTCCTTCCTTGACCTCCATTCCGGCTTCAGGATATTGAGCAACCACGGACCCTGGTGGAAAATCGGGTGAGAACTCGGCCGAATCGAGAACTTCAAAAGAAAGGTCCAGGTCCTCCAACGCGAGTCCGGCATCCTCCAAACTCACTCGTGTGAGGTCAGGAACCACGATCCTTTGACCGTGCCGAGTGTATCGGTTCATAGAATAGTCCAACAGAAAGAAAAGAATGATCAGTACGATCAACGCTAGGACCAGATTGGCAGCAAAGGTCTTGGAAGTAAGAAAACGGATGATCTTCATGAAGCTAAGTCAGAGGGGCAAATATAAGAATTGAATCATGGGTCGGACTCCCTCCTTAAAGCCCTGTGTTTATTAACATGAAGATCTTATAAAACGCTACCTCCCTCACATAGGAGGTTTGTAGGAAGCCCTACATTTGGGGGATCAAACTGGAAAGTGGACGATGAAAACAACCGTAGGGGTCCTCATGGGTGGATATTCATCCGAAAAGGGGATCAGTCTAAAAAGTGGGATGGCCGTATTTGAATCGCTTTCGCGTGAGGATTTCGATGTTCATGCCATTCATATTCTCAGAGACGGATGGTTTGTGGTGAATGGAGATGAGCGATTCGCGATCGATAAGAATGATTTCACAGCCAAAACCCCGTCAGGAAAATTAAAGTTCGACGTATTATTCAATGCCATCCATGGAACTCCAGGTGAAGATGGCTTGCTCCAGGCCTATTTTCAATTGGTCGGAATTCCTCATACTTCCAGTTTGCATTTCGAATCCGCATTGACCTTTAACAAGGCGGAGACCAGTTCTCTTTTGAATCACTTTGGAGTGAATATTCCTGCCGCCTATTATCTGGCCGAAGGTGAAGGATGGAATCCTCAGGAGATCATTGAGGTGGTCGGCCTTCCATGTTTTGTCAAGCCCAACCGATCGGGATCCAGTTTTGGCGTAAGCAAGGTAAAGACCGAAAGGGATCTTGGTGCGGCACTTGAAAAGGCATTTACAGAGGACTCCCAGGTAATCATAGAACAAGCGGTGATCGGCACCGAGGTCTGTTGTGGCATTGCCCGCTGGGACGGAGAAGTCCATAGTCTCGGGATCACGGAGATCGTCTCCAAGAACGAGTTCTTCGATTTTGAGGCTAAATACGAAGGGGCGGCCGACGAGATCACCCCGGCACGGATCTCCAGGGATCTCTATGATCAGATCGAAAGGGAAAGCCGTTTCATCTATGAAAGTCTAAGTATGCGTGGCATCGCCCGGGCAGATTTCATCATTGACAAGGAAACTCAAATGCCGTACCTTATCGAAGTGAATTCGGTTCCCGGTCTTTCCAAAGAAAGTATTGTTCCACAGCAGATCGACCATATGGGCTTCGATCGCGGTACTTTCTATGGAATGATGATTCGGGAAGCTCTGAAAAAATAATCATGCAAAGGATCGCCCTATTTCCAGGTTCCTTCGATCCCATCACACTCGGCCACGAGGATATCCTACGCCGCGCAATGCCGTTATTTGACAAGATCATCATTGCTGTGGGCGAAAATGCCAATAAAGCCTACATGTTCTCCCTTCAACAACGCATGGATTGGATCAAAGAGGTTTTCCGTGATTCAAACAAGATAGAGGTCACTCATTACCAGGGCTTAACCGTTGATTTTGCCAAAAAGGCAGGTGCCAATTTCCTATTGAGGGGCATCCGAAACCCGGCTGATTTTGAATTTGAGAAATCCATTGCCCAGGCCAATCGACAAATGGTTCCTGAACTTGAGACCATTTTCCTTCTGACCTCAGCCAGACTGGCTTATATTTCGTCCAGCATCGTAAGGGACGTGATCCGACACAATGGAGATCACACTTTATTTGTTCCCTCCGCCGTAAAACTTTGATCGAAGACCTCCTCCAATACCATCCGCACATTGGGATAGGTATTTGCATGAAATTCGGCCAGTTCGGAGACTGGTATCCATTCCACTTTTTCGATATCTTCCTCGACCTGAGGAACCAGATCTTCTCTTCCTTGAAAACTCATTAGATACCAGTGCGTAGTTTTGAACCACCGTTTACCCTCCCTTGGATAAAGGTGGTAGGTCTCCAGGATCTTCTCACCCGGAAGGGGACCATCAATTCCACATTCTTCCTCGACCTCCCGTACCGCCGCCGAAACCAGATCCTCACCTTCCTCTACCTTTCCTTTAGGGAGATCCCATTTTCCGAGTCGATGGATCGCAAGCATTTCGCCCTCATCATTGAGAACGACACCACCCGCTGCCTCTACCGGAACAAAATGACTCTTTAGAACCGCCAAACTTTTGACCGGATCTGAAGAACGTCGAAGAATCGTCAAAGGACTCTCGGCCTCCCAAAGAGAGTGGATCAGTTCCTCCCATTCACCGTGGCTGGATGGAACCGGATCGGCTTTTGGAGAACTCTTATCCGGAGCGATCTCAAGGAGTGAATCGTTGTAGAAAACTTTATATTTTTGCGGCATGATCATCGATTCGGAAGTGGCACGTGAAGCAGCCACGAAACTCCTGCAAATTAAGGCAATTAAACTCCAACCGGATAACCCATTTACCTGGGCCTCGGGTTGGAGATCACCTATCTATTGTGACAACCGCCTGACCTTGTCCCACATCCAATTAAGAAGGTGGTTGGGTCAGCAATTAGCAGAACAGATCGTTCGACAATTTGGCAAACCTGAAGCCATTGCCGGAGTGGCTACTGGCGCCATCGCCATTGGAATACTGGTGGCCGAAGCCCTTGACCTCCCCTTTATATATGTTCGCCCTGAAGCCAAGAAACACGGCCGACAAAATCAGATCGAAGGCGAGATCCCCACAGGATCCAAGGTGGTGGTGATCGAGGATCTGGTAAGTACGGGTGGAAGTTCCCTTAAAGCAGTTCAGGCATTGCGGGAAGCTGAAATGGTCGTCATGGGGATGGCCGCTCTTTTCACGTATGATTTTAAGGTATCGTCCGACAATTTTGCGGAGGCCAAATGCGAGTTGATCACATTGAGCGACTATCCACACCTCATTGAAGCAGCACAAACCATGGGCTATGTAGCCCAGGATCAACTGGAAACCTTGTCCGAGTGGAGACAGGATCCATCAAACTGGAAAGCATCATGAATACGGTAATTGAAGGAGATAAGGTCACAATCCAGAAAAGTCAGAAAGAGGTTTTTGACATTCTATCCGTGCCAGCCAATTTTTCCAGGATCATGCCTGATGACGTAGCCAAATTCGAAGCCGGTGACAATTGGTTCATCTTTGGGCTCAAAGGAATGCCCGAAGTGAAGTTGGTCGTCCGGGAAACGGAGTCCCCCTCGAAGGTCGTGCTCGGATCTGCCTCTGATAAACTAGATTTTCAGCTCGTCGGAAAGTTCGAGGATCACGAAGATCAGACCATCGCCCAGTTGTTATTTGAAGGACAATTCAACCCAATGCTGAAGATGATGGTGGAGAGACCATTGCGAAACTTACTTCAAAAGTTGACTGAGAAGCTTTCTAGCCTCTAAAATTTCCAGGTAATCTCTTTAAGTCCAAACGCCTGAGGGATGCCATCACGAGTCAGAAGGACCTTTCCATCAGCGGTGATATCGGTGAACTCGGCTATAAAATCCCCTTGGTTCGATCCAAAGGATAGGGTTTGTCCGAAGCCCATCAGCTTAGAGACATAGGCTTCCTTGATCTCGGGAAGCTTTCCACGTAAACGCTTGTACTCCCAAACCTGAAAGCGCTCAAAGATCTCAAGGATCAGTGCCTCCTGATCAGGAGGATCCCCGTCCTCTAAAAAGAAACTGGTTGCATTGGGCACCTCATCCGGAAAATCTCTTTGATGAAGATTCACTCCTATTCCCACTAAGGAACGTTCAATAGAATCCCCCCTGACACTGTTCTCAATCAGTATTCCCGAGATCTTCCTTCGTCTGACGAGAATATCGTTGGGCCACTTGATCCGGACTTCGGTCTGAAGGTGTGATTCAATGGTATCGCAAACAGAAAGGGCCACTGCCATGTTATAATGAAATTGCTCGGAGATCCGGAGTGAACGCGGAGACAGGACCAAGGTCAAAAGGAGGGAATTTCCCGGTTCATCATGCCACTTTGTCTGCATTTGCCCTCGTCCGGCAAGCTGTGAAAACGCAGTAATGGCAGTTGGTGATTGTATAACTCCCTTTTGCACAAGGCGTTCAGCAAGGCGGTTGGTAGAGTCTATCTCATTGAAGGACAGAACCCTTAAGCCCGATACAAAGCTTTCGCTTCCAATATTTCCGTCAAAAGTTGGCATTCCCTTTGCTGACCCAAAAACACTAATTTTGCCGTTTGAACCGCAAAGCGAAATAATGAGTAAAAACCCTGAAAGTCAAATTCCCGATCTCGTAGAGAAAGTAGTTCAGGGGATCGAGGATGTAAAAGGCCAAAACCTGACGATCCTTGATCTTCGCGATATAGAAAACTCCGTTGCCGAATTCTTTGTGATCTGTGATGCAACCTCCTCCACCCAAGCCAACGCTTTGAGCGGTTCGGTGGAAAAGGTGGTTCGGCAGGAGCTTGGAGAAAAACCCTGGCATGTTGAGGGAACCCAGAATGCTCAATGGATCCTCATGGATTATGTGTCCGTTGTTGTCCATATATTCCAAAAGGAAACACGGGATTTTTATGATATCGAGAGCCTGTGGGGTGATGCCAAGGAGGTGGCCCTCGAAAACCTAGACATTACGAATGGAAAATAAAGACGATAAGAACCAGATCGAGCGCTTGCGCAAACAGTTCAGCAAGAAGCCCGGAAATGCACCCAAAAGACCAAAGGACAACAAGCCTAAATTCAATTTTTATTGGATCTATGCAGCGATTTTCCTGGTGTTCATTGGCATGCAATTGTTGAGCAATGTGCAGACCGCATCAGAGAATACCTCCTATGGAGAGTTCTCCACCATGCTCGAGAATCAGGATGTGGATCGAGTGAAGATCATCAACGAAAAGGAGGTCTACATCTACATCAAGCCTGATGCCCTCAAAAACAATGATAAGTACAAGGATGTCGCCAAGCCCGGGATAGGTGAGGGACTCAATCCAGGCCCGCATTACAAATTCGAAATGCCCGCCGAGACCTTCGAAAAACGACTTGACGACTTCTACGCCGAACATCCCGGTCTGGAGAAGGAACGCATATATCCTAAGTACGAAGAACAGAAGAACTATTGGGGAGACATCTTCGCCTGGACGTTCCCCATCCTCATCATGATCGCTATTTGGCTTTTCATCATGCGACGGATGAGCTCAGGAGGTTCAGGTCCGGGCTCTCAGATCTTCAATATTGGCAAGAGCAAAGCCCAGATGTACGACAAGGACACCAAGGTCAAGGTCACTTTCAAGGATGTGGCCGGATTGGAGGGTGCGAAGGAGGAAGTTAGAGAGATCGTGGACTTCCTGAAGAATCCCGATAAGTACACTTCCCTTGGAGGTAAGATCCCGCGTGGAGTATTGCTTTCAGGCCCCCCCGGAACGGGTAAGACCCTTCTTGCCAAGGCCGTAGCTGGGGAAGCGAAAGTTCCCTTCTTCAGCCTTTCAGGATCAGACTTTGTGGAAATGTTTGTGGGAGTCGGTGCAAGCCGAGTTCGTGACCTGTTCCGTCAGGCCAAGGAGAAATCTCCCTGTATCATTTTCATTGATGAGATCGATGCCATCGGACGCGCACGTGGTCGTGCCAATTTCACCGGAGGGAATGACGAGCGTGAGAATACCCTGAATCAGCTTCTCACGGAAATGGATGGATTTGGCACCAACGAGCATGTAATCGTTATGGCTGCTACCAACCGAGCCGACATTCTGGACAGGGCGTTGATGCGTGCTGGTCGCTTTGATAGGATCGTTTATGTCGACCTGCCAGAATTGACAGAAAGGAAAGAGATATTCTCTGTCCACCTCAGACCTATCAAGTTGGCTGAAGATCTGGATATTGAGCTTTTGGCCAAACAAACCCCCGGATTCTCAGGGGCTGATATAGCCAATGTTTGTAATGAAGCTGCCTTGATCGCCGCCCGACGAAATAAGAAAAAGGTTGACAAACAAGACTTTTCGGATGCCATTGACCGGATCATTGGAGGTTTGGAAAAGAAAAGCAAGATCATCACCCCTACCGAGAAAAAGACCATCGCCTTTCACGAAGCCGGTCATGCCACGACCAGCTGGTTGCTCGAACATGCTGCACCATTGGTCAAGGTGACCATCGTTCCTCGTGGTCGTAGTCTTGGGGCTGCATGGTACCTGCCTGAAGAAAGACAGCTCACCAATACGGATCAGATCCTCGACGAGATGTGTATGGCACTGGGAGGTCGTGCAGCGGAGGAGATCGTCTTCGGAAAGATCTCCACCGGAGCGCTTAGCGACCTTGAAAAGGTGACCAAACAAGCGCGAGCCATGGTGACCATCTATGGTCTGAATAAGAAGATCGGAAATATCACCTTCTACGACTCCTCTGGACAAACGGATTATAACTTCAGTAAGCCCTACAGCGAAAAAACCGCTCAGGTCATTGATGAGGAGATAAGTCTAATTGTTGAAGGACAATATGAAAGAGCGAAAAAAATATTGTCAGAAAACAAGGACAAACTTTCACAATTGGCCGAAGTTTTGTTGGAAAAAGAGGTGATCTACAAGGAAAATCTGGAAGAGATCTTTGGCAAGCGAGCCTGGGATAAAACCGAAGATAAAAAAGAAGACAAAAAGGAAGCCGAAAATACTGGTGATCAAACCATTGCGCCCATCAATGGGGAGGAAAAAAAAGGGATTGAAACAAATGAAAGTCCTACCGAGAAAGAATAGTCAATATTTGGTTATTGATTTTTCAAAACTTCTCAGGTTGCGGATCGGTATCTAAATCTTAATTTAGGGCTGACCAAAAAGGAATACCACCTAAATGGGTGAAAAAAAGGAAAAGAAGGGCTTTCTGGGCAAGCTAAAAGATATTTTGAGCGGTGCCCCCGACACTGCTCAGTCCAATGAATCTGAGCCTGCTAGCCCATATGCACCCAAAGAGAAAGTCCCAAATGATATAGAATTTGCCCAACGCTTCACCGAAAGTGGCGGGCATTTCCTTTTTTGTAAGAGCGGAGAGGAAGCTCTCAGTAACCTGAGAAATATTCTGAGTGAGGTAGATTCTTCCGTTATTTTCTGCCCAGACCCAAAGCTTAAGGATTACCTGAAAAAGGCGAACTTCAAGATCGAAGAGAATTCTCCTCTACCATGCAATGTGGTTTGTACCACCTGCGAGGCCCTTGTGGCCTACACAGGTTCGATCATGATCGATGGGTTTCAGACCAAAGGACTCAAGATCTCAAATCTCCCCCCCATTCATGTCGTTTGGGGTTATACGGGGCAGATCGTGGAGAACCTATCCGCCGCCATGTCAAAGATCAACAATACCTACCGGGGAGATGAGCGTCCCTCCCAAATAAGTACCCTAAAGGGTCCTCAGGCACAAAGTGTGCAACAAGCTGCTGCGGATCCCAACAAAGGACGTGTACTATACTTGCTTTTACTCGAGGATCCCATTACTGAATGAGAGAATTACTCATCCGGGCTGCCACCGGTCTGGTATATGTCATCATCATATTGGGTAGCGCCCAGAATCCATATTCCTATGGGTTGATGCTGTTTGTCTTTGGTGGATTGGCCTTTTACGAATTCCAAAGACTTCGTAGGGGAATCCTCAATAAGACCGAACCTGGTTTTTGGAGTATTCCTTTCCTCATCGCCCTTCTCCTTCCTTTCATCACGGAATCCATCCCCTATTATGTCCCTGCTCTGATCACTGGTTGGTTCCTCTATCAATTGCGTTTTCTGATCGGTGGGAACACCGAATACATCCCCATGACCCTACCTCACCCATTTGGATATCTGGCTCTGAGTCTTTTTGCCGCCTCCTTTCTTCCCTATTCCAGCGGCAACGGATTTCAATCCTGGGCCGTAATTGGCCCATTCATATTGATTTGGGCCAATGATACCTTCGCTTACCTTTCAGGAAAGTTATTAGGCCGACACAAAATGGCACCATCCCTAAGTCCGAAAAAAACCTGGGAAGGCACCATTGGTGGAGCCATCATGACCGCTTTCGCAGGATGGGGATTTTACGCTTGGAGTGGTGAAATGACCATAGGATTCTGGGTCATTCTAGGACTTTTGGTCTCTTTCACTTCAACGATCGGTGACCTTATCGAATCCAAAATGAAACGACTGGCCGGTGTGAAGGATTCCGGGCATCTACTTCCCGGGCATGGAGGATTTTTCGACCGATTGGATAGTTTTATTTACACCGCCCCAATTGCCTACTTTTGGCTCACTATTTACTCGTTGTTATGAAATTACACAGAGAAGGCAAACGACCTCTTCTTCTGACCTTTACGGGATTGGTCCTCGCCAATATTCTGGTGATCTGGACCATTCCGGTCGAGTGGGTCGCCAACCTGTTTCTTCTGGCTAGTGTTGTGGTCTACTTGCTCCTGGTGAACTTTTTCCGCAACCCTCCCAGATTCACCCATGCCGAGGAGGGGGATATTGTCGCTCCGGCGGATGGAAAGATCGTAGTGATCGAAGAGGTGGAGGAAACCGAATATTTCAAGGATAGAAGGATACAGATCTCGATATTCATGTCCCCCCTCAATGTTCATGTCAATCGTTATCCCATTTCGGGCGAAGTGGTCTATTCAAAATATCACAAGGGTGAATTCCTTGTGGCCTGGCATCCGAAATCGTCCATTCTCAATGAACGGACAACCGTGGTGGTGAATAATCCGGTCCACGGTCCTGTTCTATACCGACAAATAGCCGGGGCAATGGCAAGAAGGATCGTCATGTATGCCAAAGAGAAAATGAAAGTAAAGGTCGGAGACGACTCGGGGTTCATCAAATTGGGTTCCCGAGTGGATGTCCTGTTGCCGATCGATTGTGAAATCCTGGCGAAAGTAGGCGATAAGCCCGTCGGCGGGGAGACCATCCTGGCAAGATTAGGTTCGCCAACACAATCCAATTAATCTTTACTTTTGTGAAAACCACTTTTCCACCCATGGTCGATCCCAAGTTGGAAGAAGAGTTTTGGAATCACGTTGAACTCGGTCGCCAGTTACCCAAACAGGCACCGGACAAGATGCTGATCGCCTATGGCTATTTCAAGCAAGCCACTGAGGGCGATAACGATCACGAACGTCCAACCAAGAACTCAGATATTGTTAGGACCTTCATGCATGATAGTTGGAAACGACTTGAAGGCATGGATAAGGCAGAGGCGATGTTGAATTACATCCAATTCATCAAGGATATCCTTAAGGAACAAAGTACTCCCGGCCTTAATAAAGATTGATCAGCCGATCCTCTCGCGAGCCCACTTCAGGGCGATCTCAAACTGATCCTCCACAGACAAATGACTATTGTCCAATTCCTTGGCATCATTTGCCATGATCAATGGACTGTCTTCTCTTGAAGTATCCTGCGCATCCCTTTTTCTGAGGTTTTCTCGAACCTCATCCCGGGTAACCTCAATTCCCTTTGAAAGGAGCTCCTGATATCGGCGGTCGATACGCACATCAGGATCTGCTGTCATGAAGATCTTGAGTTCTGCCTTTGGAAATACCACCGTCCCAATGTCCCTTCCATCCATGACCACGCCCTTGTTCTTGCCCATTTCCTGTTGTTGAGCCACCAATTCCTGGCGAACTTCAGGGATCCCACTGATACGAGTCACAAGGTTACTTACTTCCATTCCGCGAATGGAATCCTCGACATTCTCCCCATTGAGGAATGTTAGGTTACGTTGAGTCTCGGGATCGAATTTAAAGGTGATCTGAATATGTGGAAGGGATCGAATGAGAAGATCACGGTCCAGGTGTTCATCAGAGAGCATTCCCCTTTTCAGGGCATAAAGAGCCACAGATCGATACATTGCTCCGGTGTCCACATAACTGTATCCCAGAGCCCTCGCTAAATTCTTTGCAAGCGTACTCTTTCCTGTACTGGAGAAACCGTCGATGGCAATGGTGATCTTTTTCAATCCTTCTTATTTCTGGAGAACTCGTCCAGGCTTGTGACGATGGAGAAGCTATGCATTCTGCCGGACACGTTCATATTGGTATTCGCGTAATTCAGTCGGAACTTGGAGATCTTGAAACCGAAGCCAAAGGTAAAACCAGAGGACGTTCGCCTTGTGGGCATGTTCATTTCAAATTGGCGTCGAAAGCGATAACCTACCTGAATATTCACGGATTTTCCAAGAAAGACCTCTCCACCAAGCACCACGTGTCTAAGAACTTTATTGGCCACAGAAGGCTCTACCGTCCGCTCTTCCCCAGTGATGGGATCCACCTCGACTGAATTCGGATCATCGTAATAGAGATCGAATTTCTGGAGATTCTCAAAGGTCACATACCATGCCAGTGGTGCCTTGGCCAATTTCTTATAGATACTCAGGTCCAACTGAAGAGGAAGATCCTCACGTTGAGCATCAAATGTGGTAAGTTGGAGACCTACATTCCGCAATAGCAAACTGAAGGCCCAATTGGACCGAGGGATCTGGTAATTCACAGCCAGGTCCGTGGCAAGGGCCCAACTCGAATACTCTGCATAGGTGGCATTGATCAATTTCAAGTTGGCTCCAAATTGCCAGTTGGTGTCCAGTCGATAGCCATAACCGAATTGCAAGAGATATTCCCCGGCAAAGAAGACCCCATTGGTCTGGGCAAGAGCATTGGCCCGAACGATGTCCCCATACCCGATGTATTTCATCATGGTAGAAAAGGTCCCCACCTTTCCAAAGTCCTGAACATATCCTCCCTCTGCAAATCGGATGCCCGCTGGTAGGGTCGCAAAACTCAATCCAAGCTGACCACTGAGGTCTGGTCGAAGATGAGCGGGATTCATCAAAGCAAAATGGAGATCATTCGAGGGATTGGCGAAACCAAACCCTCCGGATGCTGCCACACGTGCAGAAGAGGTGGTTGTGAGAAATCTGAATGCATTTTCCCCTCCCAATTGAGCAAATGAGGATACCGGAAGAAGGACCCAAAAAAGTGCAGAGAGGAGTGACTTCATATATCGCAAATAAACACAATAAATGCGTAACGAATACCAATGAACAATGGTATCAAGCCCTCCTATCCAATGCGTGAACGGGGAGTTTTCTCCCTTAAAAGATCCCTCCTACACTCTTTGATTTCCGGTCTTATTCGAAGGTCTTGGGGTGCCGCACCTTTTCTTTCAACAAGGCGAGATCCAGTACCTCTTCCATCTTCCTGACATAATGGAAGTCCAGCCCCTTGAGGTAATCAGGCTCGATCTCCTCGATATCCTTTCGGTTGTTCTCACACAAAATGATGTCCTTGATATTGGCCCGTTTGGCCGCAAGGATCTTCTCTTTGATCCCTCCTACGGGAAGTACCCGACCACGAAGGGTGATCTCTCCGGTCATGGCGATCCTTGCTCTAACCTTCCTCTGGGTGTAGAGAGAAGCAAGGGCGGTAAGCATAGTGATTCCCGCCGAAGGACCATCTTTTGGCGTAGCTCCTTCCGGAACGTGAATATGGATATCCCAATTCTTGAAAGCGCTTTCAGGGATCCCATATTCCTCGGCGTGAGATTTCAGGTATGCCAGTGCTATGGAAGCCGACTCCTTCATCACATCCCCGAGATTACCGGTCACGGACAATTTTCCTGTTCCCCGGCTCAATGTAGACTCAATGAAAAGGATCTCTCCTCCGACCGGTGTCCATGCCAGGCCGGTAACAACTCCGGCAACATCATTGTCCTGATACTTCTCCTTATCAAATCTAGGAGGTCCAAGGATCTCTCTCACTTCCTTCAGGGTGAGCTTTTTCTCATACTCCTTCTCCATTGCAATGCTCTTGGCGGCATAGCGCACAACCTTGGCAAGGACCTTATCAAGCCCCCTGACCCCTGATTCACGCGTGTAACCCTCGACAATCGCTTCCAAAACATTCTTTGGAACCGAAATATCGGACGTCTTTAACCCGTGCTCCTTCAATTGCTTTGGAAGGAGGTGTTTCTTGGCGATCTGAACTTTTTCTTCAAGAGTATATCCATTCACCTCAATGATCTCCATTCGGTCCCTAAGGGCTGGTTGGATGGAATTGAGGTTGTTGGCGGTGGCAATGAACATCACCTTCGAAAGGTCATATCCCTGCTCGAGATAATTGTCATAGAAATCGTTGTTCTGTTCGGGATCGAGAACCTCCAGCATGGCCGAAGAAGGATCTCCATGACCATCATAGGTGAGTTTATCGATCTCGTCAAGGACAAAGACCGGGTTTCCGGTTCCTGCTTTCTTGATGTTCTGGATCACACGTCCGGGCATGGCACCGATGTAGGTCTTCCGGTGACCCCGGATCTCCGCTTCATCGCGCAGCCCACCCAGAGACATTCGCACATATTTTCTACCAAGAGCTTCGGCGATGGATTTCCCCAAAGAGGTCTTACCAACTCCGGGAGGGCCATAGAGACATAGAATGGGTGATTTCATATCCCCCTTCAATTTCAGAACAGCAAGGTGCTCAATGATCCTTTCCTTGACCTTTTCAAGCCCGAAATGATCTCTATTCAAGATCTTCTCGGCTCTCTGCAGATCGAAAATATCCTTACTGTAATCATTCCAGGGAAGATCCAGCATCAACTCAAGGTAATTCCGCTGAATACTGAATTCGGGCATCTGAGGGTTGAGGCGTTGGAGTTTTTGCAACTCCTTCTTGAAATGCTCTCCAACCTCTTTGGTCCATTTCTTCTTTTCGGCCCGTTTTTGCATCTCTTCGATCTCGGCCTCGGTCGAATTCCCACCAAGCTCTTCCTGAATCGTCTTCATCTGTTGGTGCAGGAAATACTCCCTTTGCTGTTGATCGAACTCAGACTTGACCTTCGTATTGATCTCGTTCTTGACCTCAAGCATCTTCAACTCCTGCGTGAGATGCCTCAGCACACCACTTGCACGGGTCTTGACACTTTGTTCACGAAGCAACTCCATCTTCTCTTTCACCTCCAGATTCATATTACTGGAAATGAAGTTCAGAAGGAATGTATCGCTCTCAATGTTCTTGATAGCGAATTGGGCTTCGGTCGGAATATTCGGGGATTCGTTGATGATCTGGATGGCTAGATCCTTAACGGATCCAATGATCGCCTTGAATTCATCGTCATCTTCAGAGGGTTTCACATCTTCGAGCACCTCCACCCTGGCCTGCATGTAAGGTTCTGTGCCTACAACCTCCAGGATCCTGAATCTTTTTTGACCTTGGATGATGACGGTGACATTGCCATCAGGCATCTTAAAACTCCGAATGATCTTCGCAAGGGTACCGACCTCATATAGATCGTCAGGACCTGGATTCTCTACAGAGGCCTTCCGCTGACTAATGACGCCTACCAGCTTGTTCCCCTTCTGGACATCATTGATCAGCTTAATACTCTTATCCCTCCCTGCAGTGATCGGCGTTGCCACTCCAGGGAAGATGACCGTGTTCCTCAAGGTCAAAATAGGAAGGACCTCGGGGAGGTCTTCCTGGCGAATATCACTTCCATCTTCTGTCGTGACCAGTGGAATGAACTCGGTATCCTCAGCTATCTGAGAAAATGACACGTTGTCAATATTTAAAAAATCTTCCATTGAAATCTGTCGTATCTAAAGCCAAATTGGCAGAATGATCTGAATTCTCCATCGTTTTTCGATGGCCTACTATATAAGACAATTGGCGTGCCAAGGGGTGGCTTTGGATCTTTTCAAAAGATCCGTCGAAATTCATCAACTTGAATACCCTAAACTTTTTCGGTTATGAAAAATCTGCTTCTTCTACTCATATTTCTCCTGGGAGGATTCACTATCCAGGCACAAAGCTCACCTGATCTTCATTCAGAGGGGTTGACCCTGTATCGGATTCCAAATGAGACTTTGACCACCTTTCAATTCGCCATTCACAAAGGACCAGAGAAGGCTTTATTGGGATGGGGACGGATCACTGTAGATGAACAGGGAAAAATGAGTTGTCAACTCGACCCCGAAAGGGGGATGACCACCGAGGCGTTCTTTCAAAAAGGGTGGGAACTGGTTGCGAAATATGAATTGTTGAAAGAGGGAATATCCGTAGCAGAGGTGAATAGGCCTTAAAAATTCCTGTATCGAGCGGTCTCGTTGAAAACATGCTCCATGATCGATCGGTCCTCACCACTCAATGGGATATCCCTTCTCGCCATCATTCTTTCAGCGGTCTCCAGGGCTTTGTTCAATTGGTAGACCTGAAAACCATGATGTCCTCCCCAACTAAAGGAGGGAACGAAGTTTCGCGGAAATCCAGATCCAAAGACATTGGCGCTCACACCAATGACGGTTCCTGTATTGAACATGGTATTGATCCCACACTTGGAATGATCCCCCATCATCAATCCACAGAATTGTTGACCGGTTCGTTCAAAACCTCCTCGAACATAACTCCAAAGCCGAACTTCGTCATAGTTGTTCTTAAGATTCGAATTATTGGTATCTGCACCGATATTCACCCATTCACCAAGAACTGCATTTCCAAGGAACCCATCGTGACCCTTATTGCTGTATCCAAATAGGACCGCATTGTTGACCTCTCCCCCTACCTTACAATGAGGTCCCAGGGTAGTGGGGCCATAGATCTTAGCACCCATCTTTAGAGCAGAGTGTTCACCGAGGGCGAGACCGCCTCGAACCATACATCCTTCCAATATGGTTGCATCCTTGCCGATATAAATAGGTCGTTCGGTCGCATTTAGGATGGAGGCTTCTACGCTCACGCCTTCCTCGACAAATATCCTCTCTCCTATGATGGTGTTGGTACGACTTAGAGGCTGTGAGGTCCGGCCATCCGTAAGAAGTCCAAAATCACGTTCCAATTGTTCGCCATTCTGTAAGAAGATATCCCATGTATGTTCGATCCTGGTCACAGGTCGTTCATAGGTGATCCTCTCCAATTCCAGGGTCGGAAATTCGACCGCATCCTCACCTGTGATCCTACAAGCCAGAAGGTCCTGACCTTGGTACAAACCCTGTCCTCGTTTCAGTTCCACGATCCTGCCGATCAATCCGAGATCCGGACAGATCGCCCCATTCACGAAAAGATTATCTCCATCAAGTTTCAACTTGAACTTGTCCGCCAAATAGGGCTCGGTTCTGAATGAGGCCTTGGTTTCAAGACGTTTTTCCCATTTCTCCCGAATGGTCAGAATACCGACCCTGATCTCTGCCACGGGTCGTGTGAAGGTAAAAGGCAATAGATGGGGGCGCTCGGGGCCGTCGAAGAGAACAAGATTCATGGCTTCGGGATTAATGATGGCTAAAATAAAGAAAGCCAACGTGAAAGAAAGGGAAATAAAAAACCCCGTTCCTGGAGGAACGGGGCTGAAAATCTAATCCCGAGGAATGTTTATTTCTTCTGGAATTTAGCATAGCGGCTACGGAACTTATCCACTCGTCCCGCAGTATCTACCAATTTGACCTTACCAGTGTAGTAAGGGTGAGAATATGCAGAGATCTCCATCTTGAACAAGGGGTATTCAACTCCGTCAATGTCGATGGTCTCTTTGGTGTTGGCACAAGAACGTACGATGAACTGGTCGCCGGTAGACATGTCCTTGAAGCAGACCGGACGATAATTCTCAGGGTGAATGCCTTTTTTCATTTCTTTCTCTGTTTTATTGAGACGAGTTTTTGCCCGCCTCCCGGTTAAATGGGCGGCAAATTTAATAAAACTTTCTTCACCCCACCCTATATTAGCTTCTCAATTTACAGCGTGGCAACGCGTTATAGGTTTACCTTTGACCACAGACATGAAAAGACCCTCCCTACTTCTATTCATTCTCACCATCACCTTGGCTGTCATTGGATGCCGCAAGGATTTCAATTATTCGGAGAAGGCCGTAAATCTAGGCTTTTCATCAGATACCATTTTTTTGGACACGGTTTTCACGTCCATCGGTTCCAGCACCCGGATCCTCAAAGTGTTCAATCCTACCGATGAGAATATCATCATATCCAGGATCTCCCTCGGAAGGGGACCTTCATCCTATTACAGGATCAATGTGAATGGAACCTCCTCAAGGGACATCAAGGATGTGGAGATCCTTGCCCGAGACAGTATCTATATTTTCGTAGAGGTCACTGCGGATGTCATGGGAGCCAACTCTCTACTCTACACGGATTCCATTGTTTTCACCACTGCGGGGAATCTCCAAGATGTAAAATTGGTGACGCTGGCGCGGGATGCCTATTTCCATTACCCAACCAATTATTTCAGGATCGACCAACCCGATCCCTTCCCGGATATCGTCATTCCCTACTCCGTGCTATCTTGTAACGAGACCTGGTCCAATGACAAGCCACACGTGATCTATGGATATGCTCTTGTCGATTCGGCCTGCACCTTGACCATCAACCCCGGAACTGAGGTCCATTTCCACAATGGTAGCGGACTTTGGGTCCTTCCACAGGGCAAACTTCTTATCGATCCAAATAAAAGCGGAAGTCTGGACAATCCGGTGATCATTCAGGGGGATAGACTTGAACCATTCTATGAGAACATTCCAGGTCAGTGGGGAGGTGTTCTTGGAGGAATCTTCATTTCGTCAGGAAGCACTCAGAATGTGATCAACAATACCATCATCAAGAATGCCACAACGGGCTTGAGGATCGATTCGACCGGCAGTACGCAAAGAAATATGTCCCTGTATAATGTGATGATCCTGAATCATTCAAGGGTGGGGATCTATGGAGGTTTTTCCAATATCCTGGCGGAGAATCTGGTGGTTGGGAATTGTGGCATTTACGGTTTCTACGCACTTGGGGGGAACTACATCTTCCGGCATGCCACCTTCGCCAACTATTGGTTCGGAGGAAGCAGGAGTACGCCAACCATTGGGCTATTCAATTTCTTTGAGGATGGGGCAGGCAACCGATATGTGCGGAATGTTGAATTTGCGGAATTCTCCAATTGTATCATTTGGGGAAATAATTTTCATGAATTCGGGATCGGAAAGGATAATTCCGGGCTTCTCACCTATCAGCTGAACAATTCATTGATCAGGATCGACAAGAGTTCTGATGATGGAAGCTACGACCCGCCCCGTTTCACCAATTGCATTCTCAATAATGATCCGAGATTGATCGATCCACAGAACTACGAATTTGCCCTCGACACTTTGAGTCCTGCCATGGATAATGGCAATGTCAACGTCGGAAATCTAGTCCCATTTGACATTCTTGGGATCAAACGGGACTTCAATGGCATACCTGATATAGGTGCTTACGAAAGGATCGAGTAGTTCGTTATTGCCGCTTTGTTACCTTTGCTTCAATCTCCTCTACTGAAGCCCTGAATGCTCACAACCATTTTCATCTGGACCCTGATCGGGATCACGATCATCCAACTGGTCTACTGGTTCATCTTTTCACATTTTGCCTTCTGGAAACGATCCAGTCTTCCATCCTTTCTGGAACCGGTAAGTATCGTGATCGTCGCAAGGAACGAAGCGGAAAACCTTCGAAAGAATCTTCCCATCATCCTCGGCCAGGATTATCCTCAGTTCGAAGTGGTCGTGGTCAACGATAGAAGTTGGGATGACACCCGGTTCGTGATCGAGGAAATGATGGACTCTTACCCCGACCTTCGATTGACCCATGTCAATGAAACAGAGGAATTCTGGCTTGGAAAGAAATATGGATTGACCATTGGGATCAAGGCTGCCAGGCACCCTTATCTCCTTCTCACAGATGCTGATTGCACCCCCTCCTCAGACAAGTGGCTTCGTTACATGGCTTCCGGATTCAATGAAGGAAGTCTGATCCTGGGATATGGAGCGTATCGGAAATACCCCGGTTGGCTAAATTTGATCATCCGGTATGAGACCCTGATCACAGGATTGCAATATCTCTCCTTTGCCCTATTTGGCAGTCCATACATGGGGGTGGGAAGGAATATGGCATACACCAAGGATCTTTTCTTTTCCAACCGTGGATTTGTGAAGCATATGCATCTGGCAAGTGGCGACGATGACCTATTTGTCAATGAGGTCGGCAATGCCCAGAACACCACTATAGTTGCCGAACCTTTGGCACATACCATAAGTGAACCCAAAAGGACCTGGAAGGAATGGTGGCATCAAAAAAGGAGGCATCAGACCACGGGACTCTTTTACAATCGGGCAAGCAAGAGGATTTTAGGCTTGTATGGGGCCTCCCAGATTCTCTATTACCCTATCTTGCTAATCTCCCTTTTCCTTCCCGGTCAATGGATGCTGGCTCTTTCTTTTTATGGAGCCAAAATCGTGATCCAGTATATCCTGCTCCTCCTGGCTGGAAGAAATCTGAAACAATGGGATGCCATTGCCAGCCATGTCGTTTTGGACATTCTACTCCCATGGTTCACATTGTTGTGGCATATCCAGAACCGGTTATATGGCAAGCCAAAGAAATGGTAGTATGGAAAATAACGTCCAGCTTCTCCTGAACTATTTCCCGGACCTCACTCAAGAACAGATCGAGCGGTTCAATAGGTTGGGCGTGCTTTATCCCGAATGGAATGACAAGATCAATGTCATCAGCCGTAAGGACATGGACGCATTATATGAAAGGCATATTCTTCATTCGCTGGGGATAGCTAAGGCCATAACCTTTATCCCGGGAACTCGTATTCTCGATGTTGGAACCGGTGGTGGTTTTCCAGGTATTCCCCTTGCCATCCTGTTTCCTGATGTACAATTCCACCTTGTAGATAGCATTGGGAAAAAGATCCAGGTGGTCAAGGCCATCGCTGAGGACCTCGACCTAAAAAACGTTTTCGCCAGTCATGATCGAGCGGAAAGTGTTAATGAAAAGTTTGACTTTGTCGTCAGCCGAGCTGTAACCCAAATGCCCCGATTTGTCCAATGGGTACGGAGATCCTTCCTCAAACAGAGCAGAAACCCCTTACCCAATGGGATCCTTTATCTAAAGGGAGGAGACCTGAAAGAGGAATTGGCATCCTTTCCTCAGGCGTTGATCTTCGATCTAGATGACTTTTTCCGGGGCGAATTCTTTTCCACCAAAAAGGTGGTCTACATTCCGGCATCGGCTATCAGTGGCCGTTGAAAAGAGTTGGACGGGCAATATAATTCTTCATGTATTGCATTACCATGAAGGCCAAAATAAAGGAGCTTGCCAAGCCTTCCACCCCGATAGCCATGGCCACTTGAATGACCGAGAGATCTCTTCCCCAAAGCAAACTATCCTCGAGGACGCGCATGAAAGCGGGATCGATCCAGGATAGATAAAGGATCAATGAGATGATCGTAAAGAGGATGGAAAGAGCAGACGTTCGGAATGCCAGAAACAGGTTCTCAAAGTAGTCCGTACCATGGATATCCATATTCTTCCTAACCAGAAAATAAAGCCCGTATAGGACGATCACAAAATTGAATACCCTTAATTCTGTGAAGCTTTCCAAGCCAAGAACCTTCATGATCAGGAAAAAGACCACGATTCCAAGGTATATGAAGAGGGCAAACCTGAGTGAAAGTTTTCTGGTGGTCATGGTACTTGATTTTGATTACAAAAAAGATAACGAAATTCTTTCTCTTTTGTTTGACTCTCAGCACAATACCATCATTAATGCAGGAAACGGAAAACAAAAAAGCCCCATCCATTTTCAGGATGAGGCTTTGAAAGTCAGGTAATTCCGGAGTTAACCCAGGAATGGATATCTATAATCCGTTGGAGGAACAAAGGTCTCCTTGATGACCCTCGGGGTCACCCAACGGAGGAGGTTCAAATACGAACCAGCCTTATCATTGGTACCTGATCCTCGGCCTCCGCCAAAGGGTTGCTGACCGACCACAGCACCAGTAGGTTTGTCATTGATATAGAAATTTCCGGCGGCATTCTCCAATCGACGAGTAGCCTCTTCGGCCGCATAGCGATCCAGACTGAAGATCGCACCCGTCAGGGCGTATTCACTGGTCGTATCGACGATCTCCAGCATATCACTCCATTTCGCATCCTCATAGACGAAGATGGTCAGGACCGGACCAAAGATCTCTTCGACGATCGTTTTAAAGTGCGGATTGGTGGTCAAAATGACCGTGGGTTGAATGAAATAGCCCTTGGACATATCATACTCACCACCAATGATCACTTCGGCATCGGATTGGGTCTTGGCATAGTCAATATATCCGGTGATCTTTTTGAATGCTCTTTCGTCGATAACCGCATTGATGAAGTTGCCCAGATCCTCTGGCTCACCCATTTTAAAGGATGCTAGATCCTCTTTGAGGCGATTGCGGACGACCGGCCAGGCACTTTCGGGAATATAGGCACGGCTTGCGGCGCTGCACTTCTGTCCCTGGAACTCGAAAGCCCCCCGGGACAAAGCGGTAGCGACCTCTATGGGATCCGCACTCGGATGCATCACCACGAAGTCCTTTCCACCGGTCTCCCCAACAATTCTGGGATAGGCCTTGTACTTGTCTATATTCTCACCGATGGTCTTCCACAGGTGTCTAAACACGGCTGTTGAGCCCGTAAAGTGCAAACCAGCAAATTCGGGGTGCTGGAAGATGATCTCTCCTGCGGTAGGACCATCGGCGTAGATCAGGTTGATCACACCCTCAGGGAGACCCGCAGCACGGAATACCTCCATGACCTGATAGGCGGAATAGATCTGACTGTCAGCAGGCTTCCAGACGGCCACATTTCCCATAATGGCCGGCGAGGCGGGTAAGTTTCCGGAGATCGCAGTAAAGTTGAAAGGAGTGATCGCGAAAACGAATCCTTCAAGGGGACGATACTCCATACGATTCCAAACACCTGGAGAGGATTCAGGCTGATTACTATAGATCTCCGTCATGTATTGGACATTGAACCGCAGGAAGTCTGCCAGCTCACAAGCCGCATCGATCTCTGCCTGAAAAGCGTTCTTGCTTTGAGCCAACATGGTGGATGCATTGAGCTTCGCCCGGTAGGGACCGGAAATCAGATCAGCGGCCTTCAAGAAGATCGAAGCTCGGTGTTCCCAGCTCAATTTAGCCCATTTCTTTCTGGCCTCAAGGGCGGTCTCAATCGCTTGAGAAATATGTTCGGCATTGCCCCGGTTGTAGGTACCCAGCGTATGCTGGAGATCATGCGGAGGATGCATGGTGACCTTATCGTCCGTAAAGACCTCTTTTCCATTGATGATCATAGGAAGATCCATGGTCTGATTCTTCATCTGGCGATACGTCTGAAGCAAGGTCTCTCGCTCCTTCGTACCCGGAGCATACGACAATACCGGTTCATTCTTGGCGACCGGTACGGTGTAGATACCCTTTGGCATTTTCAGCAGATTTAAGGTTTTCAACGCCGCAAAGGTAGGGATTGCAGCCATAAAAAAAGGGTGACTCGCATCACCCTTTATTTCATTGTTTTCGATCTATTAGAATCGGGTCCACTTGGGACCAAAGAGGTCAAATGTAAGTCCTAGATGAGCACTCAGGTAAGGAGTGGAGTTAAAGGAAGGTTTGTATTCCACTTCGATGGGTGGGATATTGGGATCGACCACCACAGAATACGTGTAGGTCTCTTCCTTGGAGTTAAGCAGGATGTTGTACCTGGCAGAGAAATACAGTCCTACGGTCTTTGAAAAATAATACTTGAAACCCACCTGAGGGGTGATGGCAAATCCACCCTGACTCCGGTTGAGAAGATCCTTGTAGATCGCAATTGTGGTCTCATCGGGAGCCACTCCGGTTTGGGCTTCATAAATGACCGGATTGAAATCGCCTGAAAAGGAAACATTCGTGTATCCCAATCCAAGACCGGCAAATGGGCGAAAATCCTTTTTACTGAAATACCATGTACCCGTTGCCATGACCGGCATGACAGTAACCATTTGGGTGAGGTATTTCTGATCAGGGTATTCAGAGGCACCCTGGCCTACAGGGGAATTGGTAGGATAGATCTCAGGAGCGACCATGAAGCCGAGATCAAGCCCGACCGCAAGGTTTTCCATGATGAAATACTCACCAAAAGCGCCACCTCCAAAGAGGATGTCGTTCTCTACATCCCAATTCATGGGAATTCCGAAAGAACCATAAACGCCAAATTCGATATCCTGTGCTTTCGCCTGATTCAGGCCAAGAACTAGCAACAGGGCACTAGAAAGTTTGAGGATCTTTTTCATTGTCACTTAGGGATTTGATTCTCTATTTGAGGGGTTCCAAATTACGTTTTTCCCGTTACATCGGTTTTTCAGAGGTCTATTTTTAACGTCGGAATGGAAATAATCTTTTCCACCCGGCCAAAATGATCCAGGATCATACCTGTCAATCTCTTGCCATTCACGGCCCCTGTATCGATACACCAGGCATTGGAATCCCGGAAGAATCTGGGCCTTCCTCGCTCTTGCATATTATGACCGATCACCTGTAACTTTCCGATGTTCGCCAACGCCGATCGGTTGTGGATGACCCCCCTTGGACTTTCTTCACTGAAGGGATGAATAGCGCCTTTCGCCACACCCGCATGGGTGATGAGAACGTTTGGAGTTTCCCATTTCAATGGCAATTTATCCACCCATTTCTTCAATTTCACCGGTTCGATCCCCTCAGCTTTCATCTCCCTTCTCACCCTTAGTGCTGTGCGGTCCTTACCAGGCTCCAACAATTTTATCTCATGATTTCCCTTGAGGAAAAAGGCCTGATAAGGATAGGTCTTTACGAGGTCCTTGGCAAAGCGAAAGCAATCGGCATTGTGTTTCCCTTTATTCAGAAGGTCACCAACCTGAACCAAAAACATCCTGGTAGGGTCCCAATATTCGTCTAGCAGTTGTTTGAAGGTATGGTAACACCCATGAACGTCGCCGACGATAAAAATCTTCATAATAGGATCAACTGTTCAACATCACCGGCATGACGAGCATGAGAAGATCCTCGCCATCCTCGAGTCCATCCGCAGGAATGATGAGACCCGCACGATTGGGCGCGGACATCTCCAAACGGATATTCTCTGATTCGATATTGCTCAACATCTCGACAAGGAACCGGGAGTTGAAACCGATCTCCATGTCATCGCCTGAAAAGTCACATGCGAGGCGTTCGTGGGCCTTATTGGCGAAATCCAGGTCCTCTGCAGAGATCTGAAGCTCATTTCCAGCGATCTTCAATCGGATCTGATGGGTGGTCTTGTTCGAGAAGATGCTTACCCTTCGAACAGAAGCCAGAAGACTTTGACGATCGATGAGTAGCTTATTGGGATTCTCCCTTGGGATCACCGCTTCATAATTGGGGTATGTACCATCGATCAATCGACAGACCAGTGTCACACCACCATATTCGAAACGCGCATTGGTCTCGGTGTACATCACCTTCACCTCATCCGCATGAATAAGAGAGGTCTTCAAAAGATTCAAGGGTTTCTTTGGCATGATGAACTCGGCGGTCTGATCAGCCTGAAGATCGGTTCGGCGGTAGCGAACCAATTTATGTGCATCCGTTGACACAAAGGTCAGGTCATTGGACGTGAACTGGAAGAACACCCCACTCATCACGGGACGAAGTTCATCATTCCCTGCCGCGAAAAGCGTTTTGTTCACCGCCATCACCAGGGCATCTGCAGGAATGGTGACCTCACTTGCCTCCTCGAGATCCGGGAGTCTTGGAAACTCGTCACCATCAATACAACTGATACTGTATTTTCCCTGCTCTGAACTGAGTTCAAGATGGGTCTTATCATCACTGACAATAAAGGTCAGGGGTTGCTCCGGAAAGGTCTTGAGGGTGTCCAGAAGGATCCTTGCAGGAATGGCAACATTCCCATCACTTTCTGTCTCGACATCCACTTCGGTGGTCATGGTGGTCTCCAGATCCGAAGCGGAGATCACCAATTGGCCGGATGAAAGTTCAAATAGAAAATTATCAAGGATCGGCAGGGCATTGTTGTTATTGATCACCCCGCTGATGATCTGCAGTCGCTTAAGCAGTAGTCCGCTGGAAACGATGAATTTCATTGCCAAATTGGTTTTGTGATGAGTTCTCCAAAGGGAGTGTGAGCAAATATATAAGAAAGGACAGGGGCTGCCCGAAAGCAGCCCCTTTGATTTTTTAACAAGTTTTGAAGATGATCACCCTTTTGTGGACATGAAATGCTGTTTTGCCACGAGGGCATTCTGCATTCCGAAATACTGGATGAGGACAAAACGTCCGTCGTCGATCACTGCATAAAGCCGGTCGGGATCCCATTTGAGGGGTTGATCGTCCGGGCCAAGGTGCTCAGGACCTGCTGGAACATGATGTCCGGTCAATCGCTTACTCCTTCCATCAAAGGTGTGAACATACATATCGACAACGGGTACACTTCCCGAAATGGAATCCTTTTTGTTCCAAACCTTGTCAGACTCTACAATGGCTCCTTCGAACTTTAACGTCCTAAAGATCCCGAGATACATCCTGACCTTGGTCGTATCAAAGGGGATCGAGGTGCCCCTGATATCGAAAAGCCGGGCATTTCCATCTTCATCAACTTTGATCCGGAAGGACGACTCAGGACTTTGAGAGTAGGTTACAGAAACCGAATCGATCTTCTGATTGTCGTAACCCCAAATGGTTCGATCTCTCCATAGAATAGGATCCGGGAAGAACCGGGTACTCAAAAATCCATTGAAGCCTTGAATATGAACTGCATACGGTTGGTCGCCACCTTCCATCATCATGTAGGTTCCTAGGTCATCAGGGGTATTCTCACCGACAAAGAAATGCTTGATCTCATTTCCTTCCCGATCCAGAACGATCACTTCACGACCCTGAGTGGCCATTCGTCTCATGATGAGTTCATGGGTCGATTGCGGAGCGAAGTTTCTCATCGACATCCTGGCAAAGGTCTCCATGAGCACTTCCATGGCATCCCCCCGAACCGGATATTCACCGTCCACCATCCATCCTTTGTTCGTGCGTATCAGAGTCACCTCCAATGGTGTCTTATCCTTGATGATGACCTTCCCTATCGATGCTGTATCCTCGATCGTAAAGGCATAATTACTCTTCTGGTCAGAAAAACTCTTTCCCTGATCCCGATTCATCAGCCACCAGGCAACGATCGCCAAAACGATCACGATCGACAACCACAACCAAACCTTCTTCATGCTATCTTCTTGGTGAATTTTCTCTTGCGATTCCAATGAAAGAACAAGCCGAACAACACCACTGCCAAAACAGGAAGAGCCGTGTTCAGAGCCTTCCAATACCACTCATTCCCCTTGATCTTCTGAAAATCGAGCAAGCGTAATTTCAATTCCCGGCTTCTGATGTTGATTAGCCCCGTGTCATCCAACATGAAGTCCACAGCGTTGAGAATGAAATCCTTATTTCCGAATTGCATGCCGGTGAATTGATCGTATCCCAGGGGTAAGGGAGCTCCTCTTTCCAAGTTGGGATTGACCAGATTCACTTGATTCTTTGGAAGATCCCCATCCGCGACAACGAGCATTTGGGTGGGAGAACTCTTCTCTTTTAGCGGCAAGCTTTCGCCCTGCGTTCCCTTCGGGGTGATTCGGTTCCTGAACATGGAGGTGAAGGATCCCTCAAGGAGGACGCCTACAGGCAGAGCACTCTCACGGAAAGACTCATCCGGTGGTGGTTCGTATAGAGTTCGCAAACTGACGATATGCGGAGTAGGGACCGCTTTGCTGTATGGACTGGTCCGCAGTAGGATCTTCTTTTTGACCCCAGGGCTGATAATGGTATCCACCGTGCTGACGAATTCCATCCGGATAGCATTTAGATCCTTGGTGATCGGATGTTTTACCTGAGGCATGATCAGGGGAAAGTAGACCCATTTGTGGACGCCTCTTCTGTCGTTCACTCCACCGGCCACTGCATCCTGAACCAAATTGGTGTTGACCCTGACCCCGTACCGGAACAGCATGTCTCCTAACCCCAATTGATCGATGATGGGAAAGGCCATGAATTGGGGCGCATAGCTCAGGCTATCCATCTCGGCATGAACCGCATCGATGAACCAAAGGGTCTTCCCTCCATTCATCACATATTGATCGATCAGATACTTATCCAATTCACTGAATGGCTTCGTAGGTTTGGCAATGATCACTCCGTCATAGCTATTCAGCCTCCTCATTTGTTGCTGGATGGAGACATTTCCGGTGATCGAGTCCGCAACAAATTCCCGCAAATTGAAACGTGTGATATTATAGTACGTGGACAACGACATCATCAGGTCCGCAACATACCGATCTCCTAGTTCGCCGTGCCCACTGAGCACTGCAATGCTCGGGCTTTTGATGAGGGTCAATCTTCGGAGGGCATTGGCCAAAGTATACTCCAGATTCTCTACCGAGGCGTTGATCTGGCTTTCCGGAGAAGTCGCGAACTGATTCACCAGGATCTGAATGGCGACCTCTTGCTCCTTATAGCTCACAAGGGCTCCGGGGAAGAGTTGTCGGCGGCTTTGCCCATCCTTCTCCTCCACCTCAACCTGAATGGGCTGGAGTCCTTTAAATCGAAGTTGCTGATAGGTCTCTTCCCTTTCTTTTCGATCGGAGGATTCTGAGGGATTGATGAATTCGTATTCAATATTTCGATTGTAAGCCCGCATTTCATCCAGCATCTGCATTGTTTCCCTTTGGAGTTTCTGGAATCCGGCCTCAAGGTCCCCCTCCAGATAGACCTTGAACAGTACCCGGTCATCCACCTTATCCAGAAGGCCCAAGGTTGCCTCATTCAAGCTGTATCGGTTCTCAGAAGTAAGGTCAAATCGATGAAATGCAAAATTTCCGATCACATTCACGAGAACGAGGACCACAAGGATCAGAAGGAATTGAATGATATCTCTTAGCTTCTTTTTCATTCCCATTTCCTGCTTTGAAGGACCAGGCGCGTACCCAATAGGAAGGCCATGATCAGGGTGATGAAATAGATCATATCACGGGTGTCGAGGACCCCTTTGCTCATGCTTACATAATGTTCGTTGATCCCCAGCCCCAGGATGACTAGATCCCAATTACCGAAGATCTCCAGACCCGCGATCTGATCGAATCCCAGGAAGAAGAAGAAACTCAGGATAGCAGCCAGAATGAAGGAGATGATCTGGTTTTCGGTGACTGAGGATGCAAAAAGCCCTATGGCCACATACGCTCCTCCCAGGAACACCAACCCAAGGTAACTTCCAATGGTCCCGCCCTGGTCGATATTCCCAACCGGATTGCCCAATTCATGGACCGTATAATAGAATACCAGTGTAGGGATTACAGAAAGGATCACCAATAGCAGGCCTGCCAGGTACTTTGCCAAGATGATCTGAAGATCGGTGATCGGCTTAGTGAGAAGGAATTCCATGGTGCCACCCCTCTTTTCATCGGCAAAAAGCCGCATGGTGATCGCAGGGATCAGGAAGAGGAACACCCAGGGTGACAAAAGGAATAAGTTGTCCAAAGACGCATATCCCCCATCGAGAATATTGAAATTCCCGGGTAGGATCCAAAGGAACAAACTGTTCAACAGGAGGAAGACGATCACGACCAGGTATCCCGTCAGGGAGTTGAAAAAGCCGCGTATCTCCTTTATCAGAAGGCTCTTCATTCTACAACGATCTTTTTTTCAACGCTCCATGCCTTTGCTTTTTCGGCAAAGAGAGCCTTTGTATCTCGCCAGACATTGGTAAATAATTCGCTCTGGCGATACATCTCAAGGAATTCAGGTCCTTCCCATATGCTATAGGTGAAGAACACATTCTCATGTTTCTGATCCTGCCACAATTCAAGGTGCTGACACCCCTCGCGAGCCCGGATCTTCTCCTTGGAAGCCTCAAAGATGGTCAAAAAGTCCTGAACCCTTTCAGGCTCAAAGGTCATCTTTACGATTCGGATCATTTGAAGTTCAGATTTATCTCGTCCCCCACCTTGAGGCCAAGTAAACTACTAGCCCCGTTGTGGTGGAAACCCATGGATTTGAAAACGCCAACCTCGAGGTAGCCGTCCGCATTGAATAACGAAAGAAGATCCCCCTGATTACGTCCGTCAGAATAAGCGGACACAAGCGGTATGGATTTCCTGAACCTGGGAGTGGTGACCGAGGCATTGGCCTCTGTTCCCAGATTTCGAAGCATGGCGCGATGAATATTGGTGATCAGGTTCCCATAATTATCCACATATACCACATGCCCCTTGATGATCCTGGATTCTGAAATAATGGTCGGGTTCAGGTGATTCCATACAACCCATTCTTCTGTTCGTCGACCCAGAAGCTCCATCTTTCCTCCTCGGTAGAGGTGTGCCGCAGCACGAACAAACTGTTGAGTAGGTTGATCCAAATGCTCATTCCTGAGATCAAGGGTCAGGACCATGTCTGGGTTTTCATCCCTCAGGATCAATGACAACAGGCCATTATCCGCCATCAGGAAATAGTGTCCCTTAAAGCGAGCTACCAAAAGCCCTTTCCCCTTTTCAGGAATCTCATCGATCAATGCGATATGGATTGATCCCTCTGGAAAGTCCGGGAAGGCACGATGAAGGACAAAAGCCGCTTCCTGAAGGTTGAAAGGCTGGATATCATGGGTGATATCGACGATCTGAGGGGATTCAAGTTCGCGGAAAAACCGTCCTTTCACGCCTGCCAGGTAGTGATCTTTCCAACCATAGTCAGAAGTGAGTGTGATCAGGGCCATAGACCGTCGAATACCAAGCTGATTTTGGGCTAACTTTGCTTTACTTTGCAGGTCAAAAGTAAGACAATTTCACACCACCCGGAGTCCTTCCGGGCAAACCGCAAGAATCGCTTGATCGAAAAGACACTGCTTCTGGAAGATACCGACCCCCAAGATCTTTATGGGGCCAATAATCGGTATCTCAATTTTGTCAAATCCTTCTTCCCGAAACTGAAGATCGTGGCTCGGGGAAATCGGATCCAGATCCATGGTGAAGCCTCCGATATTGAGAATTTCGAGGAGAAGCTGGACCTCATCCTACGTCATATTGCCCGCTTCAATGCGATCAATGAGAATCAGATCGAAAGGATCATTCTCGGTGATAAGCAAGATATTACCCGCGGATTGGAAACGGACAATGACATTCTTGTTCATGGGATCAACGGCGCCTTGATCAAGGCACGAACCCATAATCAGCGAAAAATGGTCGAGTCGGTCAATAAGACCGATCTCCTATTTGCCATTGGTCCAGCGGGAACCGGAAAGACCTACACCGGTGTGGCCTTGGCGGTCAGGGCCCTTAAGAACAAAGAAGTAAAGAGGATCATCCTGACCCGCCCTGCAGTGGAGGCAGGCGAGAATTTGGGGTTCCTTCCCGGGGATATGAAAGAAAAGCTCGATCCGTATCTCCGTCCTTTATACGATGCGCTTCGGGATATGATCCCCTACGAGAAGCTGAACTATTACATTGAATCCAATGTGATCGAGATCGCACCGCTTGCTTACATGAGGGGACGGACCCTGGACCATGCCTTTGTCATTCTTGACGAGGCGCAGAATACCACCCATGCACAGATGAAGATGTTCCTGACCCGGATGGGACGTTCTGCCAAGTTCATCGTCACCGGTGACACCTCCCAGGTAGACCTTCCTCGTAACCAGAGATCAGGATTGATCGAGGCCATGCGGATCCTCGAGGGGGTAAAGGATATCTCATTTGTCCATTTGGATGAAAAGGACGTCATCCGACACAAACTCGTCAAACAGATCATCAACGCTTACAGCGAAGTAGAAAAGAATGAATCCTGACTCCACCCTTCTTCAAACGCATTTCCATTTTCCTGGACAGACCGATCTTTACCACGGCAAGGTTCGCGAGGTCTATTCCCTGGAGGATGGACGTCTGATCATGATCGCCACCGACAGGATCTCCGCTTTCGATGTGGTCCTTCCAAGGGGCATACCCTTCAAAGGTCAGGTCCTGAACCAGATCGCAAGCCACTTTCTGGATGCGACCAGCGATATCGTTCCCAATTGGAAACTGGCAACTCCCGATCCGGTCGTGACCGTTGGAAAGAAAGCTGATCCATTCAAGGTTGAGATGGTGATCCGAGGATACTTGAGTGGTCACGCATGGCGAACCTACCGAAGCGGAGAACGAACACTTTGTGGGGTGACCATGCCTGATGGTATGAAGGAGAACGATCGGTTCCCCGAACCCATCATCACGCCGACCACCAAGGCCGACCAGGGACTCCACGACGAGGATATATCGCGAGAAGACATCCTTTCCAAAGGGATCGTAAGCGAAGAAGACTACGTTCAATTGGAGGATTATACGCGAAAGCTTTTTCAGCGAGGACAAGAAATGGCTTCCAAACAAGGTCTGATCCTCGTTGACACTAAATATGAGTTCGGAAAAGACGCTGAGGGAAAAATTATTCTCATCGATGAGATACACACTCCGGATTCTTCGCGTTATTTCTACAAGGACGGTTATCAGGATCGGCAGGATCGAAACGAGCCTCAAAAGCAATTGAGCAAGGAGTTCGTTCGCCAATGGTTGATCGAGAACGGCTTTCAGGGCAAGGAAGGCCAACAAGTTCCCGAGATGACCGACACGTTTGTCTCCTCGGTCTCTGAACGGTATATCGAACTCTTCGAGCATATCACCGGAAAAGAATTCCAACGCGCAGATCTTGGTTCACTGGAGAATAGAATTGAAAAGAACATTCTCCAATATCTGAACCTATGAGAGTCTTCCTGTTATCCATTGTCATTTTCGCCCTTTCACCCTTGAGCCATGCTCAGGATATTCACTTTGGACCTATTGCAGGCCTCAGTTTCCCGGATCTAAAATTCTCTAACTACTCCAATCAGGGGTTGATCGAAGAGATCCGTTCCAATCCGGGTTCGGGGTACCACCTAGGCGCATGGGGCCGAGTGTCCATTTTAGGATTTTATGTTCAGGGAGAGTTCCTTTATCATAGCCTGAATGGAAAACTGGTCGTCGAGGAGACCAATGGGGAGGAATATTCAGGGACCTATCAGATCCGCCGATTGGACCTACCCGTCCATGCCGGATTCAGGCTAGGACCCGTCGGGGTTTTCGCCGGTCCCGTATTCACCACCCATCTGAACCCTGATCAGGGTGTCTTCGATGGGATCAATAATGATTTTACGGTTGGAGGAAATGCGGGTGTTCAGGTGCTCTTAGGAAAATTCCTACTTCAGGGCCGGTATGAATTCAGCATAAAGGAGTATCAAGGCGATATTCGATTCAACACCTCCTCAGGTGAGAAAGTGATACAGACGGATTCGCGAAGTCCCATTTTTATCCTTTCGGTAGGATACGATCTATTCTGACCGCTTTTTCAGGGACCGAAGGGTCAATCCTTTCTTATGATCCAGAAAGTGTTTAACGATACTTCGGATGTAAGCATCATCCCGGATGGGTGTCATGAGATTTCTGACCATCTCCGGATCGGAAACTTGTCTCTCTAACTCGAAGAACCCATATCCACGCACGCGACCATTGTCCAGGAAGAGGAA
>JAJLJK010000336.1:0-3438 GCA_033844885.1 Bacteroidota bacterium
AAGCGGGTGACAAGATGCTTGCCGAGGCGAACGCCTAATCCATCCAGAATACCGGGCCAAGCCCTAAATTTTGAAAAGAGAAAGTATGTATCTGGAAATCATCACCCCTGAGAAGAAGATCTTTCAAGGAGAGGTTGACGCGGTTCAAATGCCAGGGAAAGAAGGCCTCTTTCAGGTTTTGAAGGGCCACGCCCCTATCATTTCAACCTTGAAGGATGGACAGGTGAAGATCTCTCTTAGAGATAATCACAAGCGATACGAACAACTGACTGGCGAGATCGTCCATGACAGCTCTGATGACAAGGTCATTCGAGTAGCTATCAAGGGCGGGGTCATGGAAATGATGAACAACAACATCATCATTCTGGCTGACTGATCTCTTGCTATGTTCAAGAATAAAAGAACCCCGCAATTGCGGGGTTTTTTATTTACTTCAACTTCTCATTCGAATGGTGCCGATCGTGATCCCTTTGGGTCTTTCGGTCCATACGGCGATCAAAGGCCGCCTGTAGGTCCGTTCCGGTCTGATTTGCCAGACAAAGAAGGACAAAGAGCACATCGGCAAATTCCTCCCCCAGATCTTTTTGCTTATCGGATTCCTTTTCACTTTGCTCCCCATATCGACGACTGATGATGCGGGCGACCTCACCCACCTCCTCGGTCAATTGAGCCATATTGGTCAGTTCATTGAAATAACGAACCCCATGGTTCTGGATCCAATCATCCACAATTCCCTGAAGTTCGCCGATCGGAGTTTCTCTGTTTGGTTTCATGGACGTTTATTCCTTATTCCGGGAGTCGATCAAGATCGTCACAGGGCCGTCATTGACCAACCCGACCGCCATATCGGCTCCAAAGCGTCCGGTCTCCACCGCACGACCTGATTCCACTTCCAGTTTCTTCACAAAATATTCGTACAGCGGGATGGCCCCTTCCGGAGGAGCGGATCGTATATAACTGGGTCGATTGCCCTTTTTGGTGGACGCGTGAAGTGTGAATTGACTTACCACTAAGAACTGTCCGCCAACTTGGCCAATATCGAGATTCATGACTCCTTTTTCATCTGGAAAAATCCTCAACTTGACCAGCTTTGAGACCAACCAGTCAGCATCTTCTCTAAGGTCATCGGTCTCGATCCCAAGAAAGACCAATGCACCATGCGCGATCTTTCCGACGATCTCATCATCGATCGATACCGAAGCTTGCGAAACCCGTTGAATGACGATTCTCATGGATCAATAATCCCTTGTCTGACCAGCCTTCTCTTCCTTGACCTTCAAATACTCCTCAAGATCCGCAGGGCCCTGAACACCTTTCATCCCTTCCCATGATCCTCCCATTGGATTGGGAAAGATCACAAAAGGCATGGTGCCCATCCCGGATCGAATCACTTCCATCATCACCTCCTTTTTCTGACGATCAACAAATGATGGATCGACCATAGAAAGATCGTCGGTCATCATCAATATCGCTTCGCCAGATGAAGACAGATCGCCTATGAGTTGTAACAACTCTTCCGGAGAGGGAGAAAAGATCAATTGGGCAGGATCATTCACTTGAACACCGATCCTCTGGAAATCCTTTAGAGCTGTCTCCAGGTTGGAACCCGAACGCTTGGTACTAAAGAAATAAGGTACTGCCCCGATCTCTTCCAAGCGCTGAAGGAACTCCACCGCGCCCTCATTGGGAAGGAAGGTCGAGGTTCCCTCGACTTTCATCCAAGAATCATCAGAAGGTAATTCCCCACTTTTCAGAAGATATCGATAATAAGGCGCTGTATTCAAAAACACGCCATCCAAATTGATGAATACCATAGGAACCCCTTTCCCCTGGCGTTTCTCCATTGCATTCCGGATCTTGGATATTGAATAATCAAAAAGCTGGTTGAAAACGGCCTTCTTTTCCATGCTATGATCATACCACTCGATCGCATCGATCTTATGAGAGAGCAGTGAATATTGGGTGGATCGACCGGCGGTCTCTGGATTCACTTCAGTTCCAGAGGTAGCTTGTCCTCCTCCACAAGCAGCCATAACCAAGAGGGCTGAAAAGAGGCTAATTCGCGTAAATGTCTTGTCGGTAAGGGTTTTCATCATCTAATCCATTGATCATATTAAAGTAACTCTGGTAGCGCGTGGGTGCCAATCGGTGGTTCTCCACGGCCTCTATCACCGCACAGCCAGGCTCCTGGAGGTGCAGACAATTATGGAAACGGCATTGTTTGGAAAGCGAAAAGATCTCTGGAAAGTAATGACCGATCTCCTCCTTTTCCATCCTGACCAATCCAAATCCTCGGATCCCGGGGGTGTCAATGATCTGACCACCGAAAGGTAAAAAGAACATCTCAGCAAACGTGGTGGTGTGTTGCCCCTGTTGATGGGTCTCACTGATCTCCGCTGTCTTGAGGTCCAAACCTGGTGCGATCTGATTGATCAGAGTGGATTTACCTACCCCTGAATGCCCAGAGATCAGAGAGGTTCGATCCTTCAAAAGGTCCTTTAGGGCTTCGAGACCGTCACCTTGGGTCGCTGACGTCCTCAGGGTCTGGTAGCCCGCATTCCGGTAGACCAACTCCAAATATTCAAGCTCTTCTTTTTCCTCTTCCCCATATAGGTCAACCTTATTGAATATCAGAACGGCCGGAATATCATAAGCCTCGGCGGTCACCAAAAACCGATCAATGAAACCGAGCAGGGTCTTCGGAAAGGCCAAAGTGACCACAAGAAGGGCCTGGTCCAGATTGGCTGCTAAAATGTGAGTCTCTTTTGAAAGATTGACCGATCGCCGAACAATATAGTTCTTCCGCTCAGCGATCTCATGGATCACTCCTCGCTCAGTACCGGGTTCCAGGTCAAATAGGACCCGATCTCCAACGGCTACAGGATTCGTGCTTCGGATCCCTTTCATCCGCAGCTTCCCACGGATACGGCAATCATAGAAATCACCGTTGCCTGTTCGCACCCTGACATTACTTCCGGTTGTCTTCACCACCAAACCTTCCATTGTATCCCCTTTGTTCAACCTATCAGGTCAACCCTCTTTCGACCGCATATCGGATGAGGGCAGCCGTATTCTTCAATCCCAACTTGAGCAGGATGTTCTTCTTATGGGTCTCGATGGTAAAAGCGCTTAAACACAATCGGTCAGCGATCTCATTCATGGTCAGACCCTGACCCACCAGTGAAAGGACTTCGACCTCTCTTTTACTTAAAAGTGGCTTGGTTCGTTTTCCATTTGAACTACCATTCACCTCTTCTAAAACCTCTTTCAACTCTTTGGTATAGAATTCTTTACCAGAATGAACCGTTCGAATGGCTTCGATCAATTCATTCTTTGAGGTATTCTTAAGGAGATAACCACTTACTCCAAGGTCGATCATGCTCTCAACGAATTCCTTGCTTCCATAGGTCGAAAGAACAATGATCCTCATCTCCGGGA
>JAJLJK010000337.1:0-2099 GCA_033844885.1 Bacteroidota bacterium
AGGATGACTGCAAGAATGTTTCTTATTACCGGACTCATATACAGACCTTTATTTACTATTTCTTTTCCTTTATCTGGATCAGTTCAAACCCTTTTGCCCATTCAGAACCAACCCCTTGCCAATGCATGGTATCACCGGAAAGGCTCACTTTCCATTGACTGTCATCCTCTGGCCCTGCATCACTATCCAGAAAAAGCAGATGATCAACGCTTGAATACGCATACTTTCCTGAGTTTTCTCCATAGGGCCTTCCTCCACTCTCAAAGGTGCTATCATCTTTCAGAATCAGATAGCGTTCCTTGAAGGGATCATGATCGCTGGTAACATCCTGACCATCCTGGATCACTTGATACATGGTCCATTTCCCGCTGAGGGAACTTTTTTCATTCACAGTTGAAGAACATGAAAGGAGGACACTAAAAAGGAATAATAGGATCAGTGGTTTCATTGAGGTATTAGCTTTAGGATCTTTTTGGACAATACCATTTCATTGGTTCTATCACCAATGTTGGACAATATAGCAAGAATCAGGTCGCCATTGTGGATGTTCACCAGCATGGATTTGTAGCCCCCTGTTTCTCCTCCGTGAATGATATAGTCACTCCGGATCCCCAAATTCCCCATTTTGTAATCCCCTCCATCGAAGACCACAAAACCGTACCCATAGGATTGATCCGGGTTTATTCCCTTAAGATGATTGGTGGTCATCAAGGCATAGGATGAAGAGGATAACAATCCATTCTGACTGACAATTTGGGACCACTTGAATAGGTCGGATGCCGTCGAGAATATTCTTCTACCCAGGGTAAGATTGATGAATTCATTTCTCTCAAAGCAGGAATCCTGATCATTGTATTGATAGCCTTCGGCAAGTTTCTCGTGGATTCTTTGGTTTTGGGTTTCAGAATAGGTGTTGGTGAGTTCATAGGGTTCACATATTCTCTCTTTCAAGATCATTGGAAATGGCTTTTGATACACTTTCTCAAGGATCAAGCATAGAAGGTGGTAACCAAAATTGGAGTAATGAAATGTGGTTCCGGGAGTAGCAATGGTTTCTAATTCACTGATGAATTTGGCATAAGAATCATTTTCGAAATGAAGTCGTTTCAAACCTCGAAATCCACCTTTCCTAAGTTCCTGTGGGACTCCACCGTAATCTGGAATTCCTGAGGTATGGGTCAGTAGGTGATGAATCGTGATGTTGGGATCGAATCCAAGATTCGGGAAGAATTCAGAAAGTGGATCATTCAAATTCAGTTTCCCCTCCTCTGCAGCCAATAAAATAAGGGCGGCCTGGAAGGACTTATTGAGGGAGGCGATATCAAACCGGGTATCCTGAGATATCGGAACATCCCAAGTCCTTTCAGCAATCCCTATGGCTATTTGGTACTGGATCCCATCTCGATCTCCGATCACCATACTCCCATCAAACCTTCCTAATGCATGCTCGTAACGAATTAGGCTATCTACCTTATCAACCCATGCTGGTTCGGTCACATGATCTGAAGATGGGGATGAGCACCCGAACCATGAAAGGATGATGACCAAAATTGAGTAAATGGGGATCTGTCTACAGGCATTCATAGGATAAATCTAGATCAATCGGAGAGTGTAGCTGATTTTTCGAAAATCCACACTCTTTTCCAATTTCAATATCGTTCCACCAAAAGGTTCTCCACATATCTTACCAAGGTGACCAACAGGTTGGATCGATCCATTGCCTCCGATTCGAATCGTTTAAGGTCCTCTGATAGGATCATTTGACCGTTGACCATGACCCATATCGGGTCCTTGAGGTTGTTCAGGTCCTTGAGGGGATCTTGCTCAACCAGGATCAGGTCTGCCTGTTTTCCCATCTCAATCGAACCCAGGTCATTCATCATTTCATGGGTCAAAGCGGCATTAATGGTTGCGGTACGGAGGATCTCGTAATTCGTGATCCCTGCCTTCGAATAAAAAGCCAGTTCCTGATGGAGCGAGGATCCGGGAAGGGTAATTCCGATCCCGGCATCGGTACCGCAAATGATCGTCCCCCCAGCATCGTGGATCTTTTTTATCGCCAGTAAATGGAATGCGTGTTGATCCAGGATCTTCATTCC
>JAJLJK010000338.1:0-3601 GCA_033844885.1 Bacteroidota bacterium
CCTACAGGCTCATGAAGGAATGTGGCTTCCCATGCTCATCAAGCGATTGAACTATGAGGACATGAAGGCCCACGGTCTTCAACTTACCGCAGAGGAATTGTACTCTGTGAACAATTCCAGTTTAAAGGATGCCATCGTCTCATTGGGTGGTTTCTGTACCGGTGAACTCATCTCACCTGACGGGCTGATGCTCACCAATCACCACTGCGGTTTTAGCTCCATTCAGTCGCACTCCACTGTCGAGAATGATTATCTGACCGATGGATTTTGGGCCATGGATCGCAGCGAGGAGCTTCCCAACGAAGGGCTCTATGCACGTTTTCTGGTTCGTATGGAGGATGTGACCGAGCAGGTATTAGCCGAGCTAAGTGATGACATGAGTGAGGCCGATCGTCAGAAGAAGGCCGCGGAGGTGGGAAAGAAGCTTGCCGCTGAAGCCACTAAAGACTCTTATTACGATGCCGAGGTAAAGGGATTCTTCCACGGGAACGAATATTACCTCTTTGTTTACGAGACCTATCGCGATGTTCGTCTGGTGGGTGCTCCTCCCAGCAGCATTGGAAAGTACGGTGGTGACACCGACAACTGGATGTGGCCTCGTCATACCGGAGACTTCTCCATGTTCCGGGTTTACATGAGCCCCGATGGAAAGCCAGCAGAATACAGCGAGGATAATGTGCCCATGAAGTCCAAGCATTTCCTGCCCGTTTCTTTGGATGGCGTTCAGGAGGGGGATTTCACCATGATCTTTGGATACCCGGGATCTACCGATCGTTACCTCTCTTCTTTTGGGGTTTCTCAGGCGATCGACAAGTACAACCCTACCGTTGTCAAGATCCGCGATCTGAAGCTCGAGATCATGAAAGAACAAATGGATATCGATCCTGAGGTTCGCATCAAGCTTGCCGCCAAGTATGCACAGACCTCCAATTACTGGAAGTACTACATCGGTCAGACCGAGCAGTTGAAGCGCAACCGCGTTCTACAGAAAAAACAAAAGACCGAAAAGGAGTTCCTGGATTGGGTGAATGCCGATCCTGCCCGGCAGGAGAAGTATGGCGAAACCCTTGACCTTCTCAAGAAGGCCTATGCATCGACCGACGCTACCGTCAAGGGAGATGTTTACCTGTTCGAAGCCGGTCTGATCGGCCCCATGTCCCCACTTTTCGCCTTCCGGATGGATCGCCTGATGGGACGCTATTTCAGCATGGAGGACGAGCTCGATAAGCAATTGAAGGAAGCCGACTCGAAGGAGAAGAAAGAAGAACTGAAGAAGAACTTCGAAGAGAAGCGCGCTGCCATCCTTGAGCAGGTCCGTGGAATGGCCGAAGATCATTTCAAGGATTACGATGAGACCACGGAGAAGAAGCTTATCGCCAATCTCTGGCAACTGTACTATGATAATGTTCCCGTGGATCAGCAACCCGAATTCTTCCGCTATATCGAGAAGAAATTCAAAGGGGATGTCAGCAAGTACACCGACAAGGTCTTTGACAAGTCCATCATGGTGAACAAGGAGCGTTTCATGGCCTTCCTTGAGGATCCGGATGATGATGATTTTGAGGATGACCTGATGCGCCAGGCCGGAGCCGATCTGATCGCCATGTATTTCGGTCGCGAAGCGCGCAACGCCGAGGCCTCTGAAATGATGGACAAGGGTTACAGGCTATGGACGGCTGGGATCCGCGAAATGAAGCCCGACCATAAGTTCTCACCTGACGCCAACAGCACGATGCGTATGACCTGGGGAGAGGTCGGTTCATACATGCCACAGGATGCCGTTTTCTATGACTACTACACCACCCTCGAAGGGGTGATGCAGAAGGAGGATCCATCCAATCCCGAGTTCATTGTTCCTGAGCGCCTCAAGGAACTCTACAATAAGAAGGACTATGGCCAGTATGCCGATAAGAATGGGGAACTTCCCGTTTGTTTCATCAGCGACAATGACATTACCGGAGGGAACTCCGGTTCACCGGTCATCAATGGTCGTGGTGAGTTGATCGGTTGTGCCTTTGATGGCAACTGGGAGGCTATGAGCGGGGATATCGCCTTTGAGGATCAGCTTCAGCGCACGATCTCTGTCGATATTCGCTATGTACTCTTTATCATTGATAAATACGCCGGGGCATCACATCTCATCGATGAGATGAACCTGGTAACCTCAGCCAAAGAGGTAAAGGAAGAGGCTCAACCTGAAAAGACTGAGGCGTCGAAGATGTAATTTCGATCCCGATCGAAAACCTGACCCCGGTTCGCAAGAGCCGGGGTTTTTTGTTGGTGTCTCTTTTTCACAACAGAACGCATCTGTTCAATAAATGCTTCCGCGAAAGCCTCTTCAATCAATGGGGGCAGGAGGTATTCTCCACCGATCGAACCGATCAATGTTGGGATGGAAATCTTCAAAATGGAAACCCGGCTTCTGAAGGAACCTATTTCTATATCCTGGAGTGGGGTGGCGTGACCGTCAAAAGGAGCGCACAATTATTGAGGTAAGCAGAAAAATAGATTTCGTCGTATATTTGTAACTGGAATTTAGTTCCAAATGTCTAAAATTGAAAAGTTAATTGATCGGTTGCAATCGAAACCACGGGACTTCACCTGGTCAGAATTAAAGCGCGTCCTAAAATACTTTGGGTATGTGGAAAGAAAAGGAAAAGGGTCTAGACGAAAATTCATTCATCAGGATGGCACGACCATTATCCTTCATGAACCCCATCCGAAGCCTGTATTGAAAATTTACATGATCGAACTGGTTCTTCAACATTTGAACCTTGCTGAAGATGAATAACCTGATGAAATATAAAGACTATAGAGGAAAAGTGGAGTTTAGCGATGAGGATTCCACATTTTTTGGAAAAATCTTAGGTATCAATGATCTGGTCACTTTTGAGGGATCGACAGTTGAGGAATTAAGAAATTCTTTTATTGAGGCAGTGGATGATTACCTTGAAACCTGTCTGGAACTAGGAAAGGAGCCAGAAAAGGAATATAAGGGGCAGTTCAATGTCCGTGTACCAGTCAATTTACACAGGCTCGCAGCGAGAAAAGCAAAGGTCAAGAACATTTCACTCAATAAGTTTGTCGAGAACGCTTTACGCAAAGCGTTGCACGAAGGGGAGTAAAGACCAAAAAAGCCCCGATCATCCGACCGGAGCTTTTCCATTTCCCCCTTCCCAACGCTTTCAATGTGAAGCGAGAAAAAATAGAAAGCCCCTCCTCCCAGGGGGCTTTCTTCGTCATTCAATCTGCCATGATTATAAGATGACGAAAGGTGCTTATTGATGTATGTAAGGAAAGCTGTTCCATTTTTTAAAAAAAGCCGCCCCAACTCTCCTCTCCCTAACGATCAGGGCGGCTTTCCACTGGAGATATCTATGATGATCCTCGATAACGAGGGAAACTAGCCTTAGCCTTGTTTGGCGGATAGTACCTCTCCGGTCTCAGAGAAGGTCACTACCCAGTTACCTCCATCTTTGTCGGTCACCATGAACTGGTAACTGTCTTTTTCTCCCAGCAACTTGTAGATGGTGTTGACCTTGGTCTCGGCGTAATCCGATTTGTCAAACCCTTCCTTCACCTGGGCAGGCACCTGATCCAT
>JAJLJK010000339.1:0-4239 GCA_033844885.1 Bacteroidota bacterium
ACCTTAGAGGCACGCGCACCGATCTCTGTCACCACTCCCTCCACCTGATCCGTAACGATCACATCCCCGATATGGATAGGTCGTTCAAAAACCAGGATCAAACCCGAAATAAAGTTTCCAATGATGTTCTGTAATCCAAAACCAATTCCAACACCAAGGGCACCAATGATGATACTCAGCCTATCCATTGTGATCCCCATAGCCGCGATAGCCATGAGAAACCCGAGGAGAAGTAAGAAATAACGGGTTAGGATACCAACGGCCAGCGGAACGCCACGTTTGAGATTCAACCGGCTTAGGATCTCCTCTGAGATCAAAACCTGCAAGAATTTTGCTAGGATACCAAAGAAGATAACGATCAAAAGGAAGTCGAACAGGTGGCCGACCTTAAGGGTGACCTCACCAAATGTATACCCAAAGTCCATCCAGGTTCTCCATAGGGTACTGACCCAATCGGATATTCCAAGGTTATTAACGATCGCTCGGACCCAGTAGAATAAAAACAACACCCGGAGCAACATATTAAAGTAGCGACGAGACCTTGTTGGATAATGAGATAGTATCCTTGAGGCCCTTCCTGCTGGGGTTCTAAGGAACATAGAAAACAAGGACTCTAGGGCCATATCACCGATCATCAGAAGGATCCCCCCCATTAACATCACGAATTGGGTCTGTAGGAGAAGCTTTGCAAGGGTAAACCGTCCTGCTAAATTGGTGATCAGACTGATGAAACTAAAAATGAGGAGGATGGGTAGTATCTTTTTCCCATACCTGACCAGATTTTCCCACTTGGTGGCCTCAGGTTCCTTTCTTTCCCTAAAGGATAGAATAGAGTAGGTAATAGTAGTTGCCAAACTGACCCCGAAAAGGATCCACCTTTCCAGTGTGTTCCCAGAACCGATTAGAATGGAGGAATGGGAGGAAAGAATAAATAAAATGGTGAGGATCCAGAAGAAGGTAAGGACCCTTGATGGAATGACCTTTTTTCCAAAATAGCCTAACGGAAGGAGAGTCAAAACGATCATGATCTGGTCTAGAAAGAATGGCCTTCCACTAAAGAGGATGAAATATTCAATGAACCAGGCTAGAAGCGAAAGAGATAAAAAGTGATCCAGGATGATAGCAGAACGTAAATAGGGACGAATAAAACTGCCTTTGGCAGAGGCTCGCCATTTTCTAAAGTACCGGAAGATCCATATCCAAAGGAGAAAGGACAGGATGTATAGAACCAGTTTTTCCTTTTTTTCCTGAAGGAATAATTGGGTGTTCTTCAAGTGCGTATCATGGAGATCACTTTTTGTGGCGACTTGAGCCGTTCCAATTTGCTTATCATCGGACGCATTGAAAAGAAATGGAGAATCCTGAGCGAGGAGATTTTCTTTTTTGTCTTTAAGGACAAGGGCGATCCTATGATCGGTAAGGTCAAGGGTTGTCATTAAGGGTACCAACTCCTGCTTAAGGGAATTCAACCCATCGATGGTGTCGGTGATCACTTTGGAAAGCTCATTGCTTTTTTGCAACAAGGAACGACCAGAGGTAAGCACCGAAGGGGCAACCATGGAAGTATCACCTTCTGAAATAAAAGCATCCCAGTTTTCGGCGTACTGATTCAGGTATGCAAGGTCCTCCTGGAGGTTGATGTACTTTTTATCGATCCTTGTTTTGACATTTTCCCCGATCTCGGATAATTGACCCCATCTTTTTTGAATACCCTGGATCTCCCAAAGTGGATAAGAGTAAAGAAGAGATAGGGAACTATCACTATGGAAATCCCATAATTGATCCCTGAAATCCACCAGATTGGATCTAAGTTCAGCGGTATTGACCCCTTGAAGGTCATTCTGTATCAATAGAATTCGATCCCCACACTCTACCACCATTTGGGGAAAAGTCACCAGACTTGACTCAGAAATGGTGGAATCTCTTTTTTGGGCAGAGATCTGAATGGAAAGGAAAGTGAGAATCAGAATGAGAGAAAATCGAAAAGGAGCTTGGGACCGCATATTCAGGATCAATTCATTCGACCATCTCAGAAAGATAGCGATTCCCATTTATCGAGCATCTTGCGAATGTTAGTTTCGAAGAATGATCCTGGTGGTCCTGGACCCGGTTCGGAGGAGATACACTCCAGAAGGCAACTCTCTAAGATCCAGTCTCTTTCCCGGAACGAGGATATCTTCCAATACCATTCTTCCCCAAGTGTCGATTATTTTGAAGGGAACTGGAATAGGGGAATCATGTTCAAGTAATCCTCTTGAAGGATTTGGATAAAACGAGATACTGGGTGTCCTGGTTGTCTTCTCCAACCCCAGATTCCCTGGGGTGATCCTAATGACCGTGGTGCTGTTGAACCCAGCTGGAATGGTGTCATTGGGCAAGAAAAGACTATCCGTAATGATCCCACAAAGAAGGAGGTCATCGACCCCATTCACGATCAGGTTTCCTCCGTGATCGATCGATCTGGAACCCAAAATTTTCGCCCATCGGAAGACACCGCTGGAAGTGAAAGACAGAATAAGTATGTCTGAAAAACCCCTGGGCTCCGTTTGGTCGTTTGGGGTCCAAAATGCCTTCTTTCCGGATTGCTGACCGACCATGTAAATGTTTCCGAGAGAGTCAAAACCAATGGGGTCGACCGAACCGGGAGATACTCTACAGAACCCAGTATCTGAAGGCACCTCCTGTACCCAATCAAATTTCCAATCCTGGTGATCCAAGGAAGTGAGAAAGAAATCCTCAGATGATGTGTTCGGCCCGAAATAGGTCAGTGAGTCGAATTGGGGTTGATTCATCAACACCGAACCTGCGTAAATAAGGTTACCGCCTGGGGCTATCAATCCATGACTAACCTGACATGTGATATCCGAGATCCACTTCATTCCGACAGCCTGCCATGATGCATCCAATTCCAGAATGTAATTATTGTAGGTAGGAAGGGAAGGGATCGAAATGGTATCCAAACTAAATGAAGGCCCAAGACAGGACCCATTGATGATCAATCCACCCCCTGGAGTGGTCCGTATGTGATGGATGAAACCCATATCGGGAAGACTTCTTTGACGGATCAGGTTTCCATTCTGATCCCATTCAGACAGGCTTTGTGTTCCATTGAATGAATACTGGGCCACGCCGATGGCATTCCCATTATTCGCAAAGGTCACATCCGCAAGGGTATCTCCGTAAGAACCCCAAATCTGGACATTTCCGGAGGAATTCCATGATAGGATGACAGATCCAGTCTGATTTGGGAAGGAGAAAGAGGAATTGCCCACGATGAGGGAATCTTTGAAATAGAACCAACCTTGATTCATACCGTTCCGGTATTCCATATTTCGGACCATGGTATTGCCTGAAATAAAAATAGAGTCCAGAAAGTTGCCACTATCGTTAAACCGGACCAGTTTCAGTTTTCCAAGGTGGTCCTGGCTGTAACTCATGGTCCTTTTCTCAAGGTGGCCGACCCAATAAGAGGATCCGTCACCTCGTGCGTTCACGGAGCGGGATAGGTTGGGATTGAAGAGATTATCAGACGAAAGGGTAAAGCCCCATTGAACCTCCTGTGCCCATAGAATGGTTGGGCAAAGAAGTAGGAGTATCCATCGAAGTTTCATGATGCGGACCATTGGTGTTCTCCAACTTACAAATAGTGGATTCAGGATACAATAGAGACCTATCCAGAGGATCAGAATTCATCTCCATCGAGATGTTTCTCTCATTCAACGCTTGAACTTGTCCTCATAGATCTGGATCCATTCTTCTGCAGTCATTCTTGATACCAAATCACCAATAAGTTCATATGGAATGTGCTCCGGATTCTTAAAACGGACACAGCTTTTTCCCATATCCAATTTTCTGGAGCTATGTTTTGGGAATTCTTGTTGGAACCATTTCATTAATGATTCGTCTGCATACAGTCCCATATGATAAAATCCGATATGGCTTTTCTGAGAAGCGATACTCATAAAAGGCAAGGGTAGCTTTGGATCACAATGATAGCCTGACGGATAGACAGAATGTGGTACGACGTAGCCGATCATTCCATAACTCATCTCTTCCTCGAATTGATCCGGCAATCGATCCAAAATGACCTTCCTCAATTGGCGCATCGGTGTTTGCCTCTCTTCAGGGAGGGCTAATAGGTAATCTTCGGGTGTCATGGCTAGAAATTTATCACGAAGGAAATAAAAAACCCCGCAAAAGCGGGGTCCTCTGGGTCACTCTCTGACCAATCGTTTGATC